>JBCCQU010000075.1:0-8516 GCA_039208875.1 Planctomycetota bacterium | reverse complement strand
GGACGGAGCCGCTCGGCGACGAGCACAACTTCGAGCAGCGCATGCGAGAGCTGGTCGCTGTCGTCCAGAGCCTGCCGGAAGAAACAAGCGATGAGGATTTTGCGGGCCTCCGCGATCTATGCCGACGCATCGTTCGTCACGAGGCGACGCGCACCTACGCGTCGAGTCTTGCGACGGGTGATCGCACGCGAGCGGAAGCCATCGCCGCGTGGTATCGCCAGAACGAGCCAGAGGGATGGGAGTTCGCAGAGCGAGCGTTGCGATTCGCGGCAGCTACCACAGAATGAGCGAGGTGTCTCGAAACGGCCACCAACCGGCAAGCATGCCGACGCTGCACGACAACAAATTCAACCATGCATGCATCATGCATCGCCTACGAAACGCGACGCGCCCTCGCGTAAAGCGAGCCATGCCCCTGATCTCGCTGCCTGCTCGACTTGGGAAGTGCCGAAAGTAGTTATGTGTTGACTTGATCACCTCGGACATGAACGGCGTGATCCAGAAGCCGCCAAAGATGAGAATCGCTATCCAAGGAACTTGACGATTCAGCAGTGCAAAGTACACGCTTACCAGCAAGGCCCCCGCGAAGCCACCGACCAGCAGTGACGCCGGCATCACAACTGCCCCGCGAACATGCGATCGCTTTCGAACACCGAGTTTCGAGAGTAGTGCATTACCGCCAGCCATCAGGCCTATCAGGCCGAGGCAGGTGGTCATCCAAGCAAACCAAGGGGCAACGAGAAGCCCAACGGAGTAAGCAATACTCGTCAGCAAGTCACCCACAGTTCAATTTCAAAGCAACTCGTTCTTGCTGCCGTGGATGAAGTTGCGCGTCGGGCTCAGGTTGTCCATCGGCTTGATGTACACGTCGCTGTACAGCTCGGCCTCGATGCTCGGCTCCGGCGTTCTCTCCGCAAAGTCAACCGCTTCCTTCACGATGCCGCGGATCTCGGCCTGCATCGCCTTCCAGCCATCCTCATCGATCGCGTTGCGATCGTTTAACAGGTGACTGAGCAGGGCGGCGATGGAGTCCTGGCCCTTGAACTCCTCGACTTCGTCCTTGGTGCGGTACTTCTGCGGGTCCGACATCGAGTGGCCCTGATAGCGGTACGTCTTGAGATCGACGAAGCCCGGCCGTTGCAGGTCGCGGCACTCATCGACGAGCGGCTTGAAGTGGTCGTACACGTTCAGCACATCGAGGCCATCGATCTGGATGCCCTTGATGCCATAGCCCTCAGCCTTGAGCGTCAGTTGGTCGGCCATCGTCGTGCCACGCTCGATAGATGTGCCCATCGAGTAGCCGTTGTTCTCCACGATGTAGATCACCGGCAACCCGTACAGACCCGCGAGGTTCTGCGCCTCGTGGAATGCACCCTGGTTGAGCGCACCATCGCCGAGGTAGCACAGGCACACCTTCTTCGGGCCTTCCTCCAGCACCTCCCACGCGTAGCGAGCGCCGAAGGCGAAGCCAGCGCCGAGCGGCGTCTGCGCACCCACGATGCCGTGACCACCGTAGAGGTGGTTCGGCTTGTCGAACATGTGCATCGAGCCGCCCTTGCCCTTTGCACAGCCCGCGAGCTTGCCAAACATCTCAGCCATGCACGCCTTGGGGTCCATGCCGCGAGCCAGCGCGTGGCCGTGATCGCGATACGCCGTCACCACCGGGTCGTTGTGCTCGACCGAGCCGATCGTGCCCACCGCGCAGGCTTCCTGTCCGGAGTAGATGTGGCAGAAGCCGCCGATCTTTGCCGACTGGTACGCCTGCATCGTCCGCGTCTCGAATTCGCGGATCAGTTGCATGTCGTACAGCCACTTCAGCAGCCGGTCGTCGGGGAGCGAGGCCGAGGGGCGATCGCTGCTGGCAGCGGCGGGGTTCTGCGTGGCGGCTTGCGACATGAATAGCTCCCGGAAACTCAATGGATCACAGCGGGCAGCGAACCGGGCCCGCCGAGCCGATAGCCCAGCCGGTCACGCGGATCGCCGATGCCAGTCTAGGGAGTCCGGAGGCTCCGTTCCCGCTGCCAAAGCTGCGACTTACCGAACCGCCTCGCGGATCGGCTGAAGCTCGTTGCCCAGGGCCGCAGCGATGGTCTCGCCATCGATCGCCCGGCTCTGCAGCAGCACCAGGGCCGTCTGCAACTGCAGATCCACGCCCTCAGCCAGCAGGCCAGCGGGGTCGGCCGGAGGCTGATCGGCGATCGGCTGCCCGTTCTCGTCCAGCGGGATGATGTCCGCGTCGCGGCGGATCTCCAGCGACTTCGTGATCTGCTCGGGCAGCAGCGTCACCTCAAGATCTGGCTCGACGCCCCGCGTCGGCTGCAGCGGGTGGCGATCGCGATGGATCAGCCGCCCCCCCGGCAGCCGGTAGTACTGCGTCGTCAGCTTTACCATCGTTCGCCCGTCGTTATTGGACCCGATCTCCCATACGTTCTGCACGCTGCCCTTGCCAAACGTCCGACCGCCAAGCACCACCACGTCCACGAGGCCGTCGTCGGCGTAGTCCTGCAACGCACCGGCCACGATCTCGCTCGCCGACGCCGAGCCCTGATTGACAAGCACCACTGTCGGCACGTTCGCCAGCGGCGTCCGGCCCGAGTTGCTCCGCTCAGTCGCCAGCGTCTGGCCGTTGGCATCTTCGACCGTCACAACGGTCTGCCGAGCCGCGAACTGGCTCACCATTTTCACAGCTTCATCGAGCAGGCCGCCCGGGTTGTAGCGGAGGTCCAGGATCAAGCCGTTGATCGGCTGAGGCCCCATCTGCTGCAACGCCCGCCGCATCTCGCGCGTCGTGTCGCCCTGGAATTGGCTCACGCGGATGTAGCCGATGCGATGCTCTTCGTCGATCAGCCAGTTCCAGTCGGCCTCGCCCGGGCCGTTGCGCTCCCAGCCGCGCACGCTGTGCAAATCAATCTTCTCACGCCGCAGCTCGAAGTCGATGTTGCGAGCCTCGCCGTCTGCGTCCTCGCGCTCAACAGTGAGTGTCACCCGCGTGTTGGCCGGGCCCGTGATGATGCTGACCGCCTGATCGAGATCGAAGCCGAGCGTCGGCCGACCATCAACAGCGATGATCACATCATCCGACCGGATGCCAGCCCGCTGCGCCGGCGTGCCCGCGAGCGGCGTGACCACCTGCAGCCTCTGCTCAGCATCGAGCGAGATCTGAATGCCCACACCAACGAAAGCACCCTGCATCGCGCGGTCAAACTGCCGAACCTCGTCGGGCCACACGAAGCTCGAGTAATCATCGAGCTGCATCATCGCGCCGTCGCCAAACTCGTGCAGGATCGCCTCGTCGGGCAGGCCCACGGTGCGGTCGTTGTTGTCGAGCAGGCTGGTGATCGCGCTGCGGATGTCACGGCCGGTCGCGTCGGCGTTTACACGCAGGCCGCGCGCACGCTCCTGCAGATACGCGTGGAAACGCTCCCGCTCCATGTCGTCGGCGAGCTGCGGGAACGGCGTCCGCATCTCAGACATGTCGACGAGCCGCGCAACCGCCTCAAACCCGCCGGCCAACAGCTCAGACGCTCCCGGACGATCCACGTGGAATCGCGACGCACGCCAGATAGCAAGCGCCACCGGCTGCGCGTCGATGCCCGACAGCTTCTCATCCGCCGAGTCGCCCCACGGGTTGTAAGGCGGCAGCGGATCCTCGCCCGACGCCACGCGCCGGTCGTTGCGGATCTGCCAGTACTGCTCCGGCGCATACAGCCGAAGCATCGAGATGCGGTCAGCCTGCCGACGCGCGTCGTCCTTGAATCGCCCGCTCTCGTCGAACAGTGCGTTCAGCCGGAAGAACAACTCGCTCGCGATGAGCCAGTCGCCCTCGTCCTCCGCCGTGCGTGCACGCTGCTCGCCAAGCTCGATCGCCCGCGCGACCTGCCGATCGGCAAGCAGCGTTGCCGGATCGTCAGCCAGCAACTGAAGCTCGGTCGCTGCGCGCAAAGCCTCGCTCAGCGAGTCGGCATCGTTCGGCTTCTTCAGCGCCTCGGCCAGCTCCTCGCGCAACGTCTCGCGGCGCTCAAGCCGGTCGGCCTCGGTCGCTGCCAGGCTCCGCCGATACTGCTCGGTCGCGTCGCGAAGCTCGATCAGATATGGGTGATCGATCGCCGGGACGTTCTCAAACAGGTTCCGGAACTCGGCCTCGGCCCCGCCCTGCGCCGCGGTCCACACGCGGTCCGACCAGTCGTCCGCGAGCGTCGCCGCAGCAACCGCGGTGCCCGCCGGCTGGGCCGCCGAAGCGAGCGAAGTCGCCGCGAGAATCAACGCACCGGCACAGACGCCTGTCACCCGCCGGAAAAGACCCATGCTCGACTTGCTGCAGTTGTCAGCGACTTGGCTCATGTTGCGTCCGTTCCCTTTTGGCTGGGTGTGCCGATTTGCTTGTTCAGGCCGTGCCGCACGCACGCTGTGGTCGTGTCGCGCCGGCGGCTTGGCCTGTTATGCGATGTGCCCTGCGGTGATTGCCTCATGCTACTCGAACACACTCCAACGCCCACGAGGCACTCGCTGTTCCGCCGGGCAACCGCCCGCGTCGCGACATCGGGTCATACCGGGTGCCCGAGCATCGGGTTCGTCGCATCCACGCGATCGGCTTCGCTATCGGGCCGCGGTACCGGCGCGATCGGTCTGGCATCCGCACCCCCCGGCGTCGGCCAGCGTTTACCTGACCTCTCGCAGCCCAGTGTTTCTGCGGGCTTTCCGGAGCATCGCCGCCAGCGGCACGATTGCTGCCAGGCAGGTCGCCGCCACGAGCACGAAGATCAGTGTTTGCACGTTGGCATCCGGGAAAACACCTGCCCCGGCGAGCCCGACGGCTGCCAGCCCGCACATCGGCCCCGCTGTGTAACCAATGCCGACCAGCCCCTCGTGCGTCCCGCCGGCGTCCACCGCTGCGTTGCCGACCGCCATCGCGTAATACAGGGCAGCCGCGTAGACCGCTCCCATACCGACGCCGAGTGCAGCCAGGCCGATCACAAGCACCGTCAGCGGCAGGGCTTGTACGCCGCCGGCCGCGTCGTCGGTCATGGCCGTCGAACCGAGGGCGATGGCAAATCCGCCCAGCAGCAGCCCCGCTCCGACCACAGCCGTCGCCCAGCGCCCGTGCCAGCCGCTCCACCGCTGCATTACGAAGAACGTCGCCACGCGGGCGATCTGCCAGATCGAGGTCACCGGCGTTTGCCACACGATCGGCAGCCCGACCGCCGCCGTCGCGGTGGGGGCGTAAGGCGTCCAAGCACTAAACACCACGTAGCTCAGCGGCAGCAACACCCGGAAGGCCCGCAGCAAATCGCGATGAATCGCCGGATAGTCGCGAGCCTCCTCCTCAGCATGGCGAGCGGGCTCCGGTCGCAACGGCACCAGAAACCCCGCACTCAGCACGTGCGCCAGCCCCAGCAACCCCAGAATCGCCAGCGGCTGACCCTCCAGCAGCGGCGCCATCAGCCACGACGCCATCGCCACAGCACCCGCCCACGACAAATTGAACCACCCCGTCGCCCGCCGAAGCGCAACGCCCCGTCGCCCGCCCGCCAAGTAGCTCTCGACTAACGCCCACAGCGCCCCTGACAGCGGGCTGTAGCCCAGAATCAGCACAAGAAACGCCCACAGCGAGTTCGGCACCAGCACCGGCACGAAGCACAGCCCGCCCAGCGCCAGCAGCACGATGAGTGTCGCGCCGCGAGTGCTGAGCCCCGGCAGAGCGGCCGTCGCCCGCCGCAGCACCGGCCCGACCGCGAACGCCCCGGCGATGTAGGTGATGCCGAGCACGACGCCGAGCCCGAATTTCACGGTGTCGGACGAGCCGTAGGCCTGCTCGACGATGAAGCCGAACCCGTTCGTCACCGCACCGGTGCCGAGCGAATTCACAAACGTCAGCCCGAGCACAGCCCCGAGCGGAGCGGGGATGGGTGCGGGTGCTTTCGGTGCAGTCACAGCGGTTGCTCGGAAACGGTGCGATGGTGATAGCTGAGGCCGGGCGTTTGCCGCGTGGTAGGGGCGATCGTACCATGCCTCCGGCGACGCGAACGCGACGCTCTGAGCACCCGTAGCTCAATTGGATAGAGCGCTGGCCTCCGAAGCCAGAGGTTTTGGGTTCGAGTCCCGACGGGTGTATTTTCGGGCTTTGCCGGGCTGTCGGTCACCCGTGGTGTGATCTCAGCCGATACCGACCCGCTGAGAGAGGTTTGATCTCGGGAGCGGACCGCGAGGCCAGGAGAACTGAAATGATGGATCTGATCGGACACAGCACGCGGCCGACGGTTTGGGGTGCGGTTGCTGCGGTTGCTCTTGGTGCGGCATCGGTGGCTGTCGCTCAACCGACATCAACCGAGCTCTTCGAGGCACACGTCGAGGCTGTGGACGGCGACAACATCCGAGCCGAGCACGACAATCGCGTGACCTACGGCGAGTTCATGCCGCCCGACGGCAGCGGCCCTGTGCTCTTCACCATCTGGCAGCAACGCGAAGATCAACTCCGCTACTCGCTTGAGAACCCGGGACTGATCGGCGGCCTCACACGCGGGTTCGATGGCGAAACCGGCTGGGAAGTCAGCGGCGCCGGCCTGCGCATGATCGAGACAGACTCCGAGGAGTACAGCGAGCTTGTCTTCGGCTCGGAGTTCGACGGCGAGAACGCGTGGGAAACGCTGTACACCGAGCACGAGTACGTTGGTGAGCGCACGTTCCGCGGTCAAGCGGTGCACGAGATCAGCGCAACCAGCAAGACCGGACGCGAGTTCGACATCTTCTTCAGCGTCGAGACCGGCATCATCGTCGGCAAGTCCAGCACCCGCAACGGCGGCAGCATCGTCTTCACCTTCGAGGACTACACCGACTTCGGCGGCATCCTCGTCCCGACCGTGCAACGCCAGATCGACCAGAGCGGCGAGACCGTCGTTCGCTTCCGTCACATCCGCTACAACGTCGACGAAGCGGACATGCCCCAGTTCACGACTCCGGAGATTGTCGCATCGGAGTCGGACAGCGGCCTGGGCCTCATGCCCGAGACCGGCGGAGACAGCGACGACAACGGCGGCTGAGGAAGCTGATCAGATCAGCTCGGCATCGACAGCGTGCCGGCCCTTGCGGAGCTTGCCGAATGTCTTGCAAATCGGGTGAGATTCGCACGAGCCGCCACGGGCTTTGCATGCGCGCCTGCCATGGAAGATCATCTGGTGCGAGAGATCGCACCACTTCTCGCGCGGCATGAGTGCACACAAGCGGCGCTCGATCTGCTGCGGGTTCATGCTCGCATCGCACAGCCCGAGCCGCTTGCTCACGCGATCGACGTGCGTGTCGACGACGAAGCCGACGTTGATGTTGAAGACGTTGCCGAGCACCACGTTGGCGGTCTTGCGTGCCACGCCGCGGAGCGTGAGCAGTTCGTCCATGTCGGCCGGCACCTGGTTGTCGTAGCGTTCGACGAGATCGGTCATCGCCGAGTGCACAGCCTTGGCCTTGTTGCGGAACAGGCCGATGGTCTTGATGTACGGCTCGATCTTCTTGGGCGTCGCCGCGGCGTAGTCGGCGGGTGTGCGGAAAGCCTTGAACAGCCCCGGCGTGGCCTTGTTCACACCGACGTCGGTTGCCTGTGCTGACAGAATCGTCGCGATGAGCAGCTCGTGCGGCTGGGTGTAGTCGAGCTCGCAGTAAGCGTCGCCGTGATGTTCTTCGAGCGCTGCGACAATCCTGCGCGCACGGGCCTTGGCAGCCTTCGTGACCTCGGGCACTTTGAACGGCAGGTCCTTGAGGCCTCGGGGATTGGTCGGTGTGCGGTGCTTTGTCGCGGCTGGCATCGCCGGATCGTGTGCCCGGCCCACGGCGAAGGCAAGCGGCACGCATTGCGATGACCGCGGACAGCCGTGCATACAACATGGGGTGCAACTTCCGGGACTGAGCGTGTCGATCGCGGGCCTGCCGCGTGGCGAAGGGCTGGCATGGACAAAGCCGCGCGGCGCGATCGCGTGGGCGGCAGGCTTTCAGCCCACCAAGGACGCGGCCGGCGTGCGCGCAATTCAGCTCGACGGCACGATGCCCGGCCTCCGTGCGCGCGAACTCGATCGCTCGGCCCGCCGAGATCTCGCATCGGTGCTGCGCCGGGCCGAGCTTGCGCTGAGCGGCGTCGATCTCTGGATCCCGCCCGAGCACTTCGAGGCCGGCGAGCATCAGGACCGCGCCGTCGCAGCGGTAATCGATGCCGCGGGCTTACTCGGCGATGTTGTCGGGTTGGTCGGGCTCGGCTCGCCGACGCTTTGTGTGCGCTGGCCGAAGGAACTCAACGGCGGCGTGCGCGCCGCCATGGTTGCAGCGGCCGATGCGCGCGGCGTGGTGATTGCCGACTTCGGCAAGGGCGAGACGCAACCGCCGATCGGCGTCGGTGTCGATCCCGCGACGGTGATGTTCGCGGGCGGCGATGCGGCTGCGGCTGCATCCGCAGCGGGCGATCGGCTGCGCGCAGCGAGGCTGAGTGATGCCGACGAGGCAGGGCGACGCGTGGTGGGCGAGGGCCGGCTCGATGT
>JBCCQU010000074.1:0-8524 GCA_039208875.1 Planctomycetota bacterium | reverse complement strand
GAACTCAACGATGGCCTCGAACCCGGCGAAGTGATTGGTCAGGAAGCCGCTGACCGCGGCGAAGTACGTGCCGGCGTCGAGGGCACGGTCGCCGATGGAACTCTGCCGCAGGCCGCCGCAGAGATCCGCCGGATCGCTGATGCTGTCGTCGTTCTCGGCGATCAGCGTTCCCTTGCAGTCCCAGAGCCCGAGCTCGGTATCGAAGTCTGACCCGCACGTATCGAGCGAGACGAGTTGGCCGGCCTCGGCGACGACGCCGAGATCCGTGAAAGCAGTCGGCTGTCTCGGCAGCGTGACGTTGACGACGACATCGCCGACCGACTCGCTGCTGTTGTCGATGACAAAATCGGAGCCCGATGCACTGCTCGGGAAGCCGGTGACCGCGACCGCATAATCCCCAGCCGGCAGATCTGGCAATCTGATCTCGCTGAGGAAATCGTCGAGGCCGCGATCGTCGTTGAGCGCGATGAGATCGCCGGCGGTATCGAACAGATAGAGGATGGTGTCATCGGGGTTGTCGAAGATAAAGAAGAATGAGCCGTCGGTGTCGATCGTGATGGGCCCGCCCGGATGCGTGAAGGTATAGAACAGCGTCTGCCCTTCTTCGATTTGCTCTTGCGTGAAGTCACGGAAGCCGTTGACCGGGACGGCACCTTCGTAGCCAACATCGACAATGCCGAGGTCTTCAGGATCGGTCTCCGGCGGCTCGGGCTCGTGCAGGGTCAGCGTGGCCAGCCAGCTCGCGCTTGTTCCCGACTGCGTTTGAAACGCCACGATGTCGAAGAATCCGGTCGAGACATCGATCAGTGCGGGCATCGATGGCGTGACGGTATCGGTGAAGGGGTTGTAGAAGCCGGGTGAAGACGGCCCGAGAAAATCGCCTGTGAAAACGAGTGTCGTCGGCATGCTCGTGTTCGACGCGCCGAACGTCGGCGAGACGAGCGAGCCGGCATCATTGATGAGCGTCGCGCCGAAGTTGGTGCTGAGCCCGAATCGGGCCTGCGACGACTGCGCACCATTCATGAGTGGATTCTGCCACTCGACCGTGAAGGTGTAGCTCGCGAAGTCTCGCTGCGGGGCGAAGCCGGTCAGATCGAGCAGACGCTGGTTGTTGGCCACGACGAAGTCGAGTTGCGGGAACGTGAAGTCTTGGGCGGCAGCCGGGCTAAGCGCACAGGCCCCGATAACAGCGATAGCAGAACGACGCATACTCAGTCTCCTCCGAGGCTCGCGGACAGCGCCCAGCCAGAGCAACGCCCGAGTAGAGCCGATGACCGAAGCCGACGCAAGGCGATTTCGAGGTTGCTTCAGGCTGATCTACGGTCCTTTGCCGCTGGACTGAAACGCAGCGTCAGGATGATCGCAGCGGCGATCGTGAGGCCGCGGCCGATGTTGGGCACCAGCCCGCCGGTTGCGTTGCTCGCGACATCGAAGACAAGCCACGACAGATTCATGAACGCGTGCAGCCAGATGACGGGCCACAGCGACCAGCCCCACGCGCGGGCGATCCACGCGTAGAACACGCCGCCCGCGCCGGTGATGAGCACTTCCGGCCAGCCAGAGGCGAAAGCGTCGCTCGTCCATGTGATGTGCACCAGGCCGAAGAGCACAGCCGACACGATCGCTGCGGGCCAGAAGCGCACACCGAGCAGCAGCACCGGTATGGCGACGAGTGCGCCGCGGAACAGCAACTCTTCCACGAACGCAGCCACAGCCACACCGCGGAAGATGCCGTAGACGAGGCCGGACGCGTCCGCGACGCTGCCAGCCACCGCACAGGCGATCGCCATCGGCACGGCGGATAGCGCAGCAAAGCCGAGCGATGACCACGGGTGCTTCCAAAGGCTCGGTCGTTGCACGCGGAGCGCACGCGGCAGCAGAACGATGATCGCTGTCGCCAGCGCGAGCATCACCAGCGGGTGGTCGAGATTGCGAACCTGTGCTGGCACGCCGAGGCTGTCCAGCCAGTCGTGGTACGCGGTCACCGCGGGGAAGCGCTTGCGATAGCGCAGCATGATGAGCACGCCGGCAGCGACGCCTACAAGCCCAAGCCAGAGCCCGACCCAGAACCCGGGCCAGATCACGGGCCGCTGCGGCACAACCGCGGGGCGGGTTTCGTCATTTGCTGAGCTTGCGGAGTCTTCACGCACGATGCACAAAGCTACCATGCCGGCCCATGGAAGCAGGCATCGTCGGTCTCCCAAACGTCGGAAAGTCAACGCTGTTCAACGCGCTCACCGCGGCGGGCGCACTGGCTGCCAACTACCCGTTCGCCACGATCGAGCCCAATGTCGGCGTCGTGCCCATCCCCGATCCGCGGCTCGAACAGATCACCAAATTCATCGAGACGCAGAAGGTCGTGCCGGCCATGCTGCGGCTGGTGGATATCGCCGGCCTCGTCCGCGGAGCCAGCAAGGGCGAGGGCAAGGGCAACGCCTTCCTGTCCAACATCCGCGACGTCGATGCCATTGTGCACGTCGTCCGCTGCTTCGACAAAGCACCCGGCGGCGAGGACATCACGCATGTCGATGGCAACGTCGACCCAATACGCGATATCGACACCATCGAGACCGAACTGATCCTGGCTGACCTCGGCACGCTCGAGAGTGCGCACACCAAGGCCCAGCGTGCAGCCCGCAGCAAAGACCGCGACGCCATCGCCCGGCTCAGCGTGATCGAGGCGCTGCTGCCGGTGGTCGGTGAGGGCAAGCCGGCGCGGACGGTCAGCTTCGACGATGCCGATCGACAGAAGGCCATGCGAGGCCTCGGCATGGTCACCAACAAGCCGATCCTCTACCTCGCCAACGTGAGCGACGACGACCCGAACGGCGAGGGCGAGATGGCCAGCAAGGTGCGCGAGCACGCCTCGGGCGTCGGGTCGGAGGTTGTGCCGGTGTGTGCGCGCATCGAGAGCGAACTGAGCGAGCTGGACGAGGACGACAAGCGCGAGATGCTGGCTGACATGGGCATGGACGAGCCGGCACTCAACAAGTTTGCGCGCGCGGCGTACAAGCTGCTCGGTCTGCAGAGCTTCTACACAGCCGGGCCGAAGGAAGTGCGGGCGTGGACCGTGCGGCAGGGCTCGACCGCGCCGCAGGCTGCGGGCGTGATCCACACCGACTTCGAGCGTGGGTTCATCCGGGCCGAGTGCTACAGCGTGGCGGACCTGCTGGAGTACGAGAGCGAGAAGGCGATCAAGGAAGCCGGCAAGCTGCGGGTCGAGGGCAAGGACTACGTCATGCAAGACGCCGACGTGTGCCACTTCCTGTTCAACGCCTAACAACTTTCGATCAGCAACTGCGCTCAACGCGTTCGTTCGCGCAGCCCAGCGCGAACCCCGGGGCCGATTCCTCGGTACGCTTCCTGGCGGGCCTTTCGCTGGCCCCGGGGAGTCATTGTGCCATGCCGAAGTCTGCTGTTTCTGCCGGATCGCGTCACCTCCGCTGCCTCGCTGCCGGAGCGCTCACCCTCGCCCTGACCGCCGGCCAGGCCGTCGCCCTCGAGCAACGTGAGGACCGTGGCAACATGGTGCCCGACGCGGTGGCTGCGGCCCGCGACGAGGTCTTCCCGGCCCTCATCCACGTCGAGGTACTCGTCAAGGACTACGGCTGGGGCGGCGAGATGCGGTACCAGTCCAACGGCTCGGGCACCATCATCACGCCCGACGGCCTCGTGCTCACCAACGCCCACGTCACCGACAACGGCGAACGCTATTGGGTGACGCTCACCGGCAATCAGCGGGTCGGGGCTGAGCTCGTCGGGCAGGACGAAGCGACCGACCTCGCGGTGCTGCGCATCGATCTCGAAGAACTCGAGGAGAAGCACGGCACCACCAAGCCGCTGCCCTTCGCGCTGCTGAGCGATGTCTCGGATGACTTACAGATCGGCGAGCCGGTGCTGGCCATGGGCTCGCCGTTCTCGCTCGATAAGTCGGTCACGCAGGGCATCGTGTCGAACCCCAAGCGTGTGTTTACCGCGGGCGCCGAGGGCCGGCCCGAGGCGATGAACCTCGGCGGTGAGCGCACAGGCCAGTTCACCGAGTGGATTCAGCACGACGCACTGATCAACCCCGGCAACTCGGGCGGGCCGCTCGTGAACCTGCGCGGCGAGATCGTCGGCATCAACACCCGCGGCGGCTCGGGCATGGCCTTCGCCACGCCGTCTGCCATGGCTAAGGACGTCGTCCGCCAGATCATCGCCAACGGCGAGGTGCAACGAAGTTGGATCGGCGTCGACTTCATCCACGTAGAGCGCACGGGCTTTGATCGCGGCGTCTTCGTGAACGCGGTCGATGACGCCGGCCCCGCGCACGAAGCGGGCCTGCAGCCAGGCGATCTCGTCACCGCGATCAACGGCGAGCCGATCAACGTGTTGTTTGCCGAGCAGGTGCCGCCGCTGGAGCGCATGATCGCGGACGCTGCGATCGGCGACGAGATGACGTTCGACATCGAACGCGCCGGCAGCCAATCGCAGATCACCTTCGCGACCGATCGCCTGCTCAAGGACAGCGGCGAAAAGACCATGCTGCGCGAGTGGGGCCTGATCGTGCAAGAGATTACGCCGTTCATGGTGCAGCAGCGGCGACTGGAAACAGAAGAGGGCGTGCTTGTGGTCGGCGTGACGCAGGGCCGACCGGCATCGCTGGCCGAGCCGGCTGTGGGCTGGGGCTCGGTGCTGACGTCGATTGCTGGCAAGCCGATCACGACCAAGGCCGACGTGCTCGCGGCGTACAACGAGTTTCTCGATGCCGAGCCGCGGCCGGAGCGCGTTGTCGTTGAATATCTCGAGCGTGACCGCAGCTATGTGACGGCAATGAAGACCGAGCCGCTCGATCAGCTCGATCCGCCGCGCGAGTTGCCGAAGCCTTGGCTTGGCGTCATCACGCAGCCGGTGATCGCCGAACTCGCAGCGCAGCTCGGCCATCCCGAAGATCCCGGCTTCCGCGTCGCGCGTGTGTTCCCGGGCAAGACGGCCGATGCTGCGGGGCTCGAGCAGGGCGACCTGATCGTGGCTGTGAACGGCGAGCCGATGGCGCCGCGCGTCATGGAAGAAGCCGGGCGGTTCGCACGCGCGATCCGCGAGCTCGAAATCGGCGACGAGGCCGAGCTGACCGTGCTCCGCAACGGCGAACGCATCGCGCTGAAGGCAGAGCTCGATGTCGGACCGCTCACCATCGAGCAGGCACGCCGCGACCGCAACCGAGACTTCGGCCTCAACGTCCGCGAGCTGACGTTCTTCGACCGCGACAACTACGGCTGGGACGATGATGTCCGCGGCGTGATGATCGACGGCACGACCGACAGCGGCTGGGCACAACTCGGCGGGCTGAACTTCGGCCTCATCGAATCCATCGACGGCCAGGCTGTGCGCGGCCTCAAGAGTTACCGCCGCATCATGGACGAGATCACCGAGGCCGAGCCGGAACGCGTGGTCTTTGTCGTACGCTCGGCCCGAGGCTCGTCGTTCAAGTTTGTCGAGCCGGACTGGCGGCCCGAAGGCCTCGAAGAAGACAACGCCCCGCAAGCGGCTGCCAACTAACAAACAACTGAAACCACGCGAACTCACGCGAACCCACAGCAAGAGAGAAAGTCATGCTCACCAAGTCACTCACGCTCGGCGTCGCTCTCGGCCTCGCAGCGCCGGCACTCGCAGGTTCCGAAACCATCGCAGCCGACGACGCCGCGTCGCAGGTCGCGACATACGCCTCGATCACCGAAGCTACCGACGACACGATCGTCACGATCAAGTACATCCTCCGCACCGAGGGCGGCTTCGGCGGCGAGTCCATGGAGTTCGAGCTCGAGTGCGCTGGCCTCATGATCGCTGAGGACGGCCTGATTCTGTGCTCGCACACCATGCTCGAGGGCGGCGGCGGCGGCCGATCGGCCCCGAGCAACATCGAGATTCTCTTCGGCGACGCGGCTGAGGGCGTCGAGGCCGAGGTCATCGCCAAGGACACCGAGCTCGATCTCACGTGGCTCCGCATCACCGAGCCGGCGGAGGAGGGCTACGCCTTCGTCGACTTTGAAGACGCGGGCGACACCGATCCGGGCACGCCGATTTTCGCGGTCCGTCGCGGCGCCGATTTCTTCGGCCGCACGCTCGCGGTCGAGCAGGGCGTCATCAGCGCCGTGGCGACCGAGCCGCGCGAGCTGGCCATCACCAACAACAACTTCCTGATCCTGCCGGGCACGCCCGTGTTTGACAGCAAGGCACGCCTCGTCGGCATCAACATTCTGCAGCAGCCGACCGCAGAAGAAATGACGCCCGCCAGCCGCATCGCATTGCAGGTCATGGGCTCGACCATCCTGCCGGCCGACAAGATACGCGGCGCGACCAAGCGCGCGCTCGCTGTGGAAGCGATGGACAACGAAGAAGACGAATAACCGCTGGCGAAGTTTCTTTCTGCGCAGTCGGTGCGCACCAATGCCAACGCTTTCACCGCTCGACGCGATTGAGCAGCCGGCCACGCCGAGGGCTGTGACACTGTCACCGATCCGGTCGCGCTGTCGTGCCGATTTGTTTGTGTAACAAGCTGGCAAGTCGGGGTGTTTCCCGCATCCGCAGCGGATCACATCCGAAGGTGAGAATGACAACCGGTTCGCATCGGCGGCTGCCGACCCGTTGACCGGTCTCGAGAGACGACAAGCACGCAGTTGGTCAGTCGCGGACGTCACGGCGGAGGGCGTCCGGCGATGTCGTGTTCCGTCAACGCCTTTCGGCTACTCAAGGAGATCACAATGAACACCCGCATTTCACTCAGCGCGATCGTTGCGCTCGCAGCCGGCACCGCTATGGCTCAGGATTCCGACATCGTCGGCGGCGCCACCAGTGTTGCACTCGACACCGTCACGCTCGCGAGCGCAGCCGGCCTCGATCTGTCGAGCGTGTCGTCCGATGTTGGCGTCGGCGTCATCCCCGGCAGCGTCGCGTTCTCGATCAACGCCCGCGACGCCGCGGTCTTGCCGACGACGTTCTCGTACACCGCCGGCGACTTCCCGACCGGCCCGTTCAGCGGCACCATCGAGCACACAGGCTCGGTCTTCTTCAACAACGACACCGTTGAGGTCGGCAACTTCACCATCGGCTTCGACGCTGCCCGCGCCTCGGGCCTCAACTCCGGCTTCTTCGTCGAGAGCACCACCGGCGTCGCGGCCATCCTGTTCGACGCGCAGGTCACCGGCCTCAACGAAGCCTCATCGAGCCTGCTCAGCCTCGATGTCGACCTCGTCGTGTCGCCCGAGTTCGCATCTTTCCTCGGCAACACCGCACTCACCGGCGCAGACGTCGGCGATGCACAGATCAACGGCCTCGTGCCCACACCCGGCACCGCTGCAGCACTGCTCGGCCTTGGCGCCATCGCAGCGCGGCGTCGCCGCTGACCGGACCGGGGGACGGTCTCTTTCTCAAAAGGGGTCGGGTGACGCTACGGCGGGCCCGGCCCATTGCATCGCCAGAGTTCGCCCGGCGTGATGAGGTGGCGAACGACGCCCTGCTCCCGCGAGCGCCCCACTCCGATCCAACACTTACTACTCGCGGGCGGGGTCGATGGTGTAGTTCGAGGATTCCTTGGTGATGCGGATGTCGTGCGGGTGGTTCTCGACGACCGTTGCGCCCGACACACGGCAGAACCGAGCGTCGCGGCGAAAATCGGCGATCGTGCCGCAGCCGCAGTACCCCATCGCCGCGCGCAAACCGCCGACAAGCTGATACGCAAAGTCGGCCAGCGGTCCGCGGTAAGGCACGAGGCCCTCAACGCCCTCGGGCACAAACTTTGCCCGCTGCGGCTCATCGCTCACGATCGCGTCGAGCTTGTGGCCCTGCGCGTAGCGGTCGGCGCTGCCGGCGCTCATCGCGCCCTCACTGCCCATGCCGCGGTAGCTCTTGAACCGTCGGCCGTGGCTGATCACGAGCTCGCCCGGCGATTCATCAAGGCCCGCGAACAGCGAGCCCATCATCACGCTCGACGCGCCGGCCACGATCGCCTTGGCGATATCGCCCGACATGCGCACGCCGCCGTCGGCGATCACCGGCACATCGCGTCCAGTGCTCTCGACGCCGCGCACGGCTTCCATGATGGCTGTGATCTGCGGCACGCCCACGCCGGTCACGACGCGCGTCGTGCAGATCGAGCCCGGACCGATGCCCACCTTGACCGCGTCGGCCCCGGCCCGCGCCAGGTCGGCAGCGCCGTCCGCCGTCGCGACGTTGCCCGCGATGACATCGACATCCCACTTGGTCTTGATCGCGGTGAGCGTTTCGAGCACGTTGTCGGAGTGGCCGTGCGCGGTATCGAGCACGATGACATCGACCTCGGCCTCGATCAGTGCCTCGACGCGATCAAGCTGATGCACCCCCACCGCTGCACCGCACCGCAGCCGACCGCGGCTGTCGGTGTTCGCGCGCGGGAACCTGCTGAGCCGTTCGATGTCACGCATCGTGATGAGTCCGGCAAGCCGGAACTGCTCATCGACGAGAATCAGCTTATCGACCTTGCTGCGGTTGAGGATGCCTTCCGCCTCGG
>JBCCQU010000073.1:0-8535 GCA_039208875.1 Planctomycetota bacterium | reverse complement strand
CACCGCCAGCGGCATCAGCACCGAGTACCAACCGCCCGAGCCATCGCCACCGACATACGTTGTGCGCACGGTCAAAAACGCGAGCAGAAAGCCGATGACGAGCGACCCGCCGTCACCCATAAAGATGGCAGCCTTGGGCCGATTGAACACCAGAAACCCGAGCACCGCGCCGACCAGCAGCGCCATCGCTGCTGCGACAAACCACTGCCCGCCCTCAGCTTGCGAGATGCCGAGCGTTGCCGCGAGAAAGCACGACCCAGCCACAGCCGTCACGCCGCCCGCCAGCCCGTCCATGTTGTCCATGAAGTTCATCGCGTTCGTGACAACGACAAACCACGCCACCGTGACCAGCACCGACAGCCACGCGCCGCCGACGTAGCCATCCGCCGCCACCAGCAGCCGCGTGCCGGGCACCGCCCACATGACGCCGCCGATGCAGGCAAGCATGACGCCGAGCTTCACGATCGGACCGAGCGGCCTGCGATCATCGATGAGCCCGACGACATGCAGCACCGTGAGCGCAGCAAGCAGCGCCAGCACACCCGGGCCACGCTCGGCTACGCCGGCCAAGTGCGGCACCACCGCGTCCGGCAGCCAGCCCGGCACCGCATCACTCGTTGCCATCGGCCACAGCAACGCCAACCCCGCCGCGATCGGCAACGCAACGCCAAGGAAGATCGCGATGCCGCCGGTGTTGGGCACGCGCCGAGCTGCAGCTTTCACCTGGCCCTCAACACCCACGCCGTCGTACGTCTGCAGCTTGTGCCCAAGGCGCACCAAGACCGCGGTGATCGGCAGCGAGATCACCAGCCCGACCGCAATCAGCAACAGGCAGAGCCAGAGCACGCCGCGAGTCTAAGCCTTGGGGTCCGTCGGCCGAACGACCGCTCGCCGAAGCACGCCGCCGATCACGAATAGCGCCCAGATGATGGCCATGAATCCAATGCCGACGGCAGACATCACCACCACGCGCCAAGGCCACGGCGGCAGGTAGTCGAGGATTGTCTCCTTGTCGACGCCGACGCTCCCCGAGTACCAGTAGTTGGTGCCGATCGCCTCGTTCAAAACGACCGACGCAGCGGTCAACCCGATGCCGATGAGCCCGAGTCGCCAGACATCACCGAACCTCGGGCGATAGCCGTGTACGACAACGAGATACGCACCGCTGCCCGCGAGAAAGACGTGCTGCAACCAGTAGAACCAAAACACCGGCGACGCGGGACCCTCGATCACCGTCGGCGTGATGAAAGACTGCGTCGTCAGGCCCACGCCCCACAACAACATCACGGCGCCCGACCACCGCGACTTCGGGAACGCCAGTGCGAGCGGCACGCCGAACGCCAGCAGATCGCACATGTGCAGCGGCAGGCTTTCTTCGAGCGTCCACCGCGCCGGCTGCATCCAGTAGATCGTCATCAGCAGTTGGCTCTGGAATGCAGCCCCGCCGATGAGCCAACGCAGGGCTGCCTCGCGAGGCGTGCCCCGCCAAGCCAGCCCAAGCAGCACCCACACCACGATCACGACGGACCATACCGCAACGGTGACAATGTGCTGCGTGCCGAACGGCTCAAACGTCATCGCCCACGCCGGCAGATCGGATGCCTGCAACGCCGCAGCATCATCGGTCAGCTGGCCCGCGTCCGTCACGACGCCGTCGCCTTCTCGTGCCGGAGCTGGCCGCACGCCGCTGCGATATCGCGTCCGCGGCTAACGCGGATGTGCGCGTTGTGCCCCCGCGCGCGCAAGATCGACTGGAACTCAAGCACATCGCGATCCTGAGGCCTGCGGTACGGCACGCCGCCGACCTCGTTGAAGCGGATGAGGTTGATATTCGCGCGAAGCTGTCGCGCGACGCCGGCCAGTTCCGCTGCGTGCTCGGGCCGATCGTTGACACCGCCAAGCAGCGTGTACTCGAGCGTGATCTCGCGGCCGGTCTTGCCGAACCACTTTCGGCACGCGGCCATAAGCTCGGCGATGGTCGTGTAATCGGCCCACGGAATCAGCTGCCGCCGCAGTTCATCGTTCGGTGCATGTAGCGATAACGCCAGCGTGACCGGGATATCGAGCCGTTCCGCAAGCCGTTCGATCGGCTTGGGCAGGCCGACGGTCGAGATCGTGATGCGTCGCCCGCCGATGCCCATGCCCCACGGGGCCGCGATCGTGCGCACAGCGTGCTCGACCGCGCGAAAGTTCGCGAGCGGCTCGCCCATGCCCATAAACACGATGTTGCTGATCCGCGCGTCGCCGCCCTCGCGAAGCTTGACGAGCTGGTCCAGCCGCCACACCTGCTCGATGATGCGGCCGGCCGAGAGATTCGCGTCGAGCCCGCCGAGACCGGACGCACAGAACTTGCATCCGACCGGGCACCCGACCTGCGACGAGATGCACGCCGTTCGACGCAACCGGGCGCCCTCGCCTCGCTCGTCGCCGCCCGACCACGCCGGGATCATCACGCACTCGGTCTGCCGGTCCGTGCGCTCGCCGCCCGACATCCCGAGCACATCCAGCCTCACGCCGCCCGCTGCCGATGCTTCGGTTCCGTCTTCCCATTCCACCAGCAGCTTCCGCGTGCCGTCGCTGGCTGCCTGTTCAGCGATCGTCCGTCCCGAGAGAAACGTCATCTCCCGCGACAGCAACTCGCGATCCCGCTTGCCGAGATTGGTCATCGCAGCCGGATCGATCACGCCCCGCCGATACACCCACTCCAGAATCTGCTTGGCCCGGTATCCCGGCAGACCACGCTCGCCACACCAGGCTTGCAGTGTGTCGGGCGTGAATTCAAAGGCGTGCGCGGTCGGCGGCTTCATCCCGCTGCGTTCGTATCGTGGCGCGACCTGGACAAACTCGGCCTCGCCCGCCGCTCGCTGCGCTCCGACGCACCGACCGTCAGCGGCACCGTGCCGTACGCCTCGAGCGTGATCTCCGGCGGCTTCACGCGGATGCGGCGGTTTGCTGCCGTCTCGCCACGCTGCTTCATCAGCTTCCGCAGGCCACCCGGCAACGCGAACGACACATCTTCTTCGAAAACGTCACGCACCTCGATGATCGCGTTGAACCTGCGCACAAGCTCGCGGCAAACGCCGGCCACGAGATCTTCCGGCGCCGATGCACCCGCCGAGATCAGCACCGTCTCGTTGCCAGTCTCGAACCACGATTCATCGAGCTCGCTCACGTCATCGAGCAGGTGGGCCGGCGTACCGACGTTCTTGGAAATCTCCGTCAGCCGCACCGAGTTCGACGAGTTCCGCGAGCCCACGACCAGCACCACATCGCAGTCGGGCGCAAGCTGCCGGATCGCGTGCTGGCGGTTGGTCGTCGCGTAGCAGATGTCCTCGCCGGGCGGGGCCTTGATGTTCGGAAACGCCTGCTTGAGCGCATCGATGATCACGCCGGCGTCGTCGGTGCTGAGGGTCGTCTGCGTGAGATACACCAGCCGTTCAGGGTCGTCAATCTGCAGACCGGGGATGTCGTCCGGCGTCTCAACGATCTGCGTCGCTTCGGGCGCTTCGCCGCGCGTGCCGATGATCTCCTGATGATCGGCGTGACCGACAAGCAAGATCTGATAGCCGTCGCGGGCATACTTGATCGCCTCGGCGTGCACCTTCGTCACCAGCGGGCAGGTCGCGTCGATGGTCGTCAGGCCGCGTTCCGCTGCCCGCTGCCGCACCGCCGGGCTGATGCCGTGCGCACTGAAGACCAGCACCGAGCCCTCGGGGACCTCGTCGACTTCCTCAACGAACACCACGCCGCGATCGCGGAATCTGCCCACAACATGCTTGTTGTGCACGATCTCGTGGTACACGTACACCGTCTCGCCCTCGAACAGGCGGACGACCTCGTCCACGACATCCACAGCCATGCGGACGCCGGCGCAGTAACCACGGGGATTTGCGAGCACCAGCTTCAACAGCACCTCCTGGCTGTGCCTCGAAACGCGTCCCGAGAGGGTAGGCTTGTTTGGCCCGATGACCGCCGATACGCCCACCATCCCGGCCTCTGTCCAACACCCCAAGCCATCCGCTTCTCAGTCGGCCGGGGTGCTCGATGTTTCATCGCCGCCGATAACACTCTGGTCTGCCTTCGGCCCCGGGGCCGCGTTGCCTTCAGTGTCGGCCGAAGATGCGACGAGTTATGCCCGCAAACTCGCCAAAACCCGCTATGAGAACTTCAGCGTCGTCACCCGGCTCGTGCCGCCAGCTCTTCGCGACGACTTCGCTGCGATCTACGCGTGGTGCCGATGGTCCGACGACATCGCCGACGAATCGCCGCCCATCGACGACGGCATGACGAGACTCGATCGGCTGGAGTGGTGGCGGGGCCGCTTGCATGAGTTGTTTGCTGGGGATGAGGTGCACCACCCCGTGTACGTCGCGCTCGCCCCGGTGGTTCGCAAGCACAGCCTCACCGTCGAGCCGTTCGACCTACTGCTGGATGCCTTCGCAGCCGATCAGACCGTGACGCGATACGCGACGTGGGACGACGTCGTCGGCTACTGCCACGGCAGCGCAGATCCGGTCGGCCGACTCGTGCTGGCCCTCGGCGGAGCAGTGCCGACATCGGGCGACCTGACGACCGAGCAGGCCGAGCTTGTGCGCATGAGCGACGCCATCTGCACAGCCCTGCAACTCGCCAACCACTGGCAGGACGTCCGCCGCGATCTGGACGAGCGCGACAGGGTGTATCTGCCGTCAGGCGAAACCGGCTTCGATGCTGAAGCACTGCGCGACATGGCAAGCCGGCCGAATGAACCCGCAGCCCGCGTGCCGTACATCAAGGCCGTTCGGCCGCTTGTGCAGCGGACGCAGCGGTTGCTCGACGAGGGCCGCGACCTGCCGAACCGTCTGTCGGCCGCGGGCTTCGGTGCGATCGCAGCCCCGGTGTGGCTGTTCAGTGAAGGTTGCCGAGCGATCCTCGAAGAGATCGAGTCCAACGGCTGCGCGACGCTCTGGCGGCGGCCGACTGTCTCGAAGCGACGCAAACTCTGGCTGGTCGCGCAGGCCACGCTGCGCGCACGGCGGGCATCGAAAGCCGGGGCGGCATCATGATTCGGCAGAGCCCCCAAACCCGGCATCGCGATGAACTGCTCGCGGATTCCTTCCGCGCGTGCCGAGCGATCACCAAGCAGCGAGCCAGCAACTTTTACTACGGCCTGTGCCTTGCGCCGGAGCCGAAGCGCTCGGCCCTGTACGCGATCTATGCGTGGATGCGAGAGGCCGACGATGCGGTCGATGAGCCGGTGGGGGATATCACGCGCAAGCTGCGGTACGAACAGCTCGCGTCGGCCACCGAGAAGGTTCTCGCCAGCCGGGAGTTCGATGAGGCTGTGCAGCACGGCCCGTGTTGGCCGGCGTTCGCTGCCACGCTGCAAGAGCACGACATGCCGGCGTCGTGGTTCGACGAAATGCTCACAGGGCTCGGCGATGATCTCACCGCTGTCGAACTGCAGACCGACGAAGAAATGCTGCTGTACTGCGACCGCGTCGCGGGCATGGCCGGTCTCGCGTGCGTGCGCATCTGGGGGCTGATTGATTCCGCATCCGCCGAGCACGCCGACTCGCTGGCCATCGAGCAGGGTCGGGCGTTTCAGCTCACCAACATTCTCCGCGACTACGTCGACGATCTGCGGTCAGATCCGCGGCGGGTCTACATCTCGGCGGAGTCGCTCGATGCTGCGGGTGTCGCTTCGCCAGAGGTGCTTGCCGAGTGGTCGGATAGCGCGGCGTGCGAGTCGCTGGTGTCGCGGCTCGCTACGCGCGCACGCGACGGCTACAAAGCTGCGGACGATCTCAACAGTTTGCTGTCGCCAGATTGCCGACCGGTGCACGCTGCGCTCACGGCGATCTACCGCGGCATTCTCGATCGCATCGAGGCCAACCCGCAGTCGGTTGCGTCGGCCAAGCCCGTCAAGCTCGGCAAGCTGACCAAGCTTGGCATTGCTGCGAGGGCGCTTGCTTCGCGGGTGTCGGCATCGTGACGCCAAGAACGGTGATTGTTGGCGGCGGCCTGGCCGGGCTCGCAGCGGGTGTGCGGCTGGCCGATCGCGGCATCGCTGTGCAAATGCTCGAAAGCCGAGACGCGCTCGGCGGGCGCGCATCGAGCGTCGTTGATCCGGCGACCGGCCGACTGATCGACAACTGTCAGCACGTCGCGATGGGCTGCTGCTCGGCGTACCGCGGCTTCTGCGATCGCCTCGGCGTGGGCGACAAGTTCCGATGGACCACGCAGCAATGGTGGCATGAGAAGGACGGCCGCGTGTCGGTCCTGAAGTCCGTGCCTGGGCTCGGGCCGTTGCACAGCGGCTGGTCGTTCGCGCGCTCAGCGTTCTTGACATCGGCCGAGAAGCTGGCGGTTGCGCGCGCGTTCTCGAAGTTCGTACGCTGGAAAGATGAAAGCCTGAAGGCGCGCACCTTCGGCGATGTGCTCGACGAGCTTCGTCAGCCTGCCGGTGCCATCGAGAAATTCTGGCGGCCCGTGATCGTCAGCGCCTGCAACATCCAGCCCGAGCTGTGCGTCGCGAGTCTCGCGGTCAAAGTCTTCCGCGATGGCATCATGCCATCGGCGCACGCGGCGTCGGTGGGCGTGCCGACAGTGCCGCTGCGCGAGTTGTACGACGCGAGCATCGGCATCATCGAGCGGGCCGGCGGAAGTGTGCGCACAAAGGCGCGTGTGTTCCATGTGGAACAAGACGGTGTGCGTGCGCACATCGATGGCGATGAGCAAACGCTCGAGGCCGATGCTGTGATCTGCGCGACGCCGCCGGAGGTGACTGCCGATTTGCTCGCAGCGTCCGATCCCAGAGTGGATGCGTTGCGATCGATCGAGCACAGCCCGATTCTCGGCGTGCATCTCGAGTTTGATCGGCCGGCGTTGGAGACGCCGCACGCGGTGCTGCTCGAGCGAGGCACGCATTGGCTCTTCCGGAAAGACGACGAGGGCCGTCGGCTGCACGCGGTGATTTCTGCGGCCGACGAGTGGATGCCGATGAAGGGCCTCGACATTGTCGATCGTGTGGTCGAGGACGTGCGCGCAGTCCTGCCCGCGGCTCGCGATGCCGAGCTGGTGTGGAGCCGCGCGATCAAGGAACGGCGGGCGACGTTTGCTGCGACGCCTGCGTTTGAGCAAACTCGCGTTGCCAACACATCCGATGACGCCGGCGTCATTCTCGCAGGGTGCTACACCGATACCGGGTGGCCCGCGACGATGGAGGGTGCTGTGCGCAGCGGCGAGCGAGCGGCTGCAATCGCGGCCGAGCGGCTTGCAGCGGTGCCGACGGGTTAGCGCCCGCGATGAGCCGGCTACGCTCCGGCATGACTACGGACGCACTCGAAACTGTGTTTGCAAAGCTGGCCTCGGACGACGCGGCTGCGATCGATCGGCTCGTGGACTGGCTACGCATTCCGAGCGTGAGCACCGACCCGGCGTACGCGGGCGACTGTCAGCGTGCTGCGGATTGGATCGCCGATCAGTTGCGTGCATGCGGCTTCGAGAAGGTCGAGGTGCTGCCGACGGGTGATCCGCCGGGCTCTGGTCGGCCGATAGTGGTAGCGGAGACGCCGGGCGTTGAGGGTTACGACGGGCCGCACGTGCTGATGTACGGCCATTACGACGTGCAGCCGGCAGACCCGGTTGAATTGTGGGATAGCCCGCCGTTTGAGCCGGTCATCAAGCCGGCCGAGGGCGAGATCGGCGAGCGCGTTGTTGCTCGCGGCGCGGTCGATGACAAGGGCCAGGTGATGATGTTCATCGAGGCGCTGCGGGCGTGGCACGAGGCGGGCATGCCTGCTGCCAACGGCGTGCGCATGACGGTGATGATCGAGGGCGAGGAAGAATCCGGCTCGGTGAATCTCGAGCGATTCGTCGAGCAGCACCGCGACCAACTGGCTAAGGCCGACGTGTGCGTCATCAGTGACACAGCGATGCTCGGTCGCGGCAAGCCGGCCATCACCTACGGCATCCGCGGGCTGACATACACGGAGATCACGTTGCACGGGCCGGATCAAGATCTGCACTCGGGTTCGTGGGGCGGCCGCGTTGCCAACCCGCTGAACGAGCTGTGCAGAATCCTCGGCGGGCTTTGGGATGACGACCGGCGCGTGACGATCCCGGGCTTCTACGACCGTGTTCGGGAGATCGAGCAGCAGGAGCGGGAAGCGTGGGCCGGGCTCGGGCTCGACGCAGCGGATGCTCTGGCCGGCATCGGCGTCGGTCCGGATGGCGACGTTGGCGAGGCCGGGTTTACGTCGGTCGAGCGCGAGTGGGGGCGTCCGACGGCCGAGGTTCACGGCATCGTCGGCGGCTATCAAGGGCCCGGTGCAAAGACCGTGATTCCATCGCACGCGTCGGCAAAGGTCAGCTTCCGACTCGTGGCCGATCAGGATCCCGACGAGATTCGCGATGCCTTCTTCGCGTGGCTGCGTGCGCGCACGCCGGGCGGCATGCGATGGGAATTGCACGACCACGGCGGCGGCCACCCTGCGAGTGTGCCGGTCGACTGGCCGCCGTTGCAGGTCGCGGGCGAGGCGCTGCGGCGCGCGT
>JBCCQU010000072.1:0-8603 GCA_039208875.1 Planctomycetota bacterium | reverse complement strand
CTCCGCGACTCCGCGTTTACTCAGTCTCTTCTTGTGACACGGCTTCTGGCTCCGGCTCCCGAAGCCCAAGCGTCACCTCGCCAGCATCGTCGACCGCGACGCTGAGCTTGCGTTGCCGAACGAGTTCCAGTGTCGCGATAAAAAGCCCGATCATCTCGCCGCGGCGACGCCCCTCGAACACCGACCGCAGTGATAGCGAGCTGCCCTCAGCCCGCTGCAGGCGATCAACAAGGTCGGCCTGATGCAACTCGATCGGCGTGTCGTCATCGAGCACCTCGTGCTCACCGAGCCGTTCGAAGTTCACGCTCTCGGAGATAGCTGCGAACGCGCGCGCCAGCGTGAGCGCGTCGACATCGCCGAGGTCGACCAGTTCATCTTCGCCGGAGGCTTCGCGGAGCGCGTCCTTGTCGTGGGCTGCCTTGCCGGTTGGGAACCGCCGCGACCACGACTCGAGCCGGGCCTCGAAAGCATCGGCTGCGTCGCGGTATCGCTTGTACGCCAGCAGTTGCTCGATCAGCTCGGCACGCGGATCGATCTCCTCGTCCTTTGACCGATCCGTGCGCTCGCTGCCGGCTTCGCGCGGTTGCAGCAACCGCGACTTGATCTCCATGAGTGTCGCGGCCATCAGCAGAAACTCGCCGGCCTTATCGATATCGATGCGATCGAGATGCTCAAGAAATCCCAGATATTGCTCGGTGATCTCGGCGATCGGGATGTCGGCGATATCGACCTCGGCCTGCCGCGTGAGATACAGCAGCAGATCGAGCGGGCCTTCGAACGCATCGAGTTGGACGGTGTAGTCGGTGGGCATGTCGCGGCCAGAGTCTACCTCGCGGCTAAACTGCCGACGTGCCGCAGGCTACCGCTTCCACCATCGATCTCGCCCGCCGCGTGCTGAAGGCCGAGGCCGAGGCCATCGAGTGCACCGGCCGTGCGCTCGGCCCGAGCTTTGACGAAGCTGTCTCGATGGTCGTCCGCTGTGCGGAAAGCAATGGCACGGTGCTGGTGTCGGGCCTCGGCAAGTCGGGCCTCATCGGGAGCAAGATCAGCGCGACGCTCGCATCGCTCGGCATCCCATCGCACGCGGTACACCCGGCTGAGGCGGCCCACGGCGACCTCGGCCGCTTCCGCCCCACCGATCTCGCGGTGTGTCTGAGCCACTCGGGCGAGACGGCCGAGGTGGTGAGTCTCGCAGCCATCCTCAAGCAGGACCGCCTGCCGATCATCAGCATCACCCGCGGCGACCCGGCCGACACGGACCGCGAGCTGTCATCGCTCGAACGCCTCGCAACGGTCGCGTTGCACATCGGCAGCGTGACCGAGGCCGGCGGGCCCGATCTCAGCGTGCCGACCGCATCGACGACCGCGACGCTGGCGCTCGGTGATGCGCTCGCGTTGGCAGCAGCCCACCGCCGAAACTACACCGATGCCGACTTTGCCAAGCGGCACCCCGGCGGCTCGCTCGGCGGCCTGCTCCGGCCCGTCGTCGACCTGCTCCGCTTCCGAGCGTCAGACGCACCGATCGTGCGCACATCGACGACCGTCCGCGAGGCGCTCGCGCAGGCAGAGCAGAGCCCGCGTCGGCCCGGCGCGTTGCTGGCTGTGGATGACGCGGGCCGACTGGCTGGCATCTTCACGGATTCCGATCTGCGGAGGCTAGTCCTCGCCGATGCTTCAGCGCTCGATCGGCACGTCGGCGATGTCATGACCGCGTCGCCGCGCACATTGCCGGACACCGCGCTGGTGCGCGATGCTGAGCGCATGTTCCGCGAGCATCGGCAAGACGAGATCCCGGTGATCGACGACGCCGGCAAGCCGGTCGGCCTGCTGGATGTGCAGGATCTGATCGCGCTCAAGCTCGTGCGGAGCGATGCCTGATGGCGGCCCCGCGCAAGCTGTCCCTCGGCACGGCGCTGGCTGACATCGAACTGTTCGTGCTCGATGTCGACGGTGTGCTGACGCAGGGCGGCATCGAGTACAGCCAATCCGATACACATACCAAGTCGGAATCCAAAACCTTCATCGCCCGCGACGGCTTCGGCATTGCGCTTTGGGTCAAGGCCGGCTTCAAGTGCGCTTGGTGCACGGGCCGCGGCGGCGGCGCGGTGCGGCGGCGTGCGCACGAACTCGGCGTCCAACTCGTCTCCGAAGGCTCCAAAGACAAAGCAGCCGATGTGCGCGCGATCGCGACCGAGCTCGGCGTCGATCTCTCGCGCGTAGCCCACATGGGCGACGACTGGCCCGACTTGGCTGCGTTCGGAGTGGTCGGCGCTGCGTTCGCACCGGCCGATGCCGATCCGCACGTCCGCGACCGGGCCGACTACGTGACAACAGCGGCCGGCGGGCGGGGTGCTGTTCGGGAAGCGATCGCGATGATCCTCGATGCCAAGGGCATGACCGAGGCGTTGCTGGCTGAATACACCGATCCCGCTTGAGACGCGGCCGATTCGCGTACGCTTTGGGCTATGGCAAAGCAGCGGAAGCGACGCACAGCAAAGACTGGCCGAAAGAGAATCACGCCCGGCGGGGCGGGCATCGCAGCGATCGCGGTCGCGGTGGTTGTGGTCGGCATCGGCCTGGTGATGGTGTCGAACGCGCCGGACGATGCACAGGCAGACGACGGGCCGCCGCGCGACATCACCGGCATCTTGTCGGGCGCTGACCTCTCGGGAGGCAACACCGGCGGGCCGGGCTCGGGCGTGGTGACCGGCGATGGGCTCCGCATCGAATCGGTCGATCCGAATGACCCGGAGCGCGTGGCGATGCGCATCGTTGCGGAGCGAGCCGACCCCGACGGCAGCGATCGGCTGCGCGTCACGAAGCCCGTCGCGTGGATCTATGCGAAGAACGGCTCGAGCGTGATGGTGCGTTCGGACAGCGGCACGCTGGTCATGCCGCAGGGCGGAACGGAGCCGGAGTCGGGCACGCTTGTCGGCGACGTTGTCATTCAGCAGTTCCCGCCGATGCAGGGTCAGCCGGACCCGGCGACGGACGAAGCCGAGATGACGCTGCGCACGCCTTGGCTGGCGTTCGACCTGCTGGTGAGCGAGGTGTGGACGCGCGACGAAGACTTGGTGCGGGTGACCGCACCGGGCGTCGAGTTTGCGGGCAGTGATCTGCGGATGACCGTCAGCGAAGTGCGCGAGCAGATCGAGGTGCTGCGCGTCGAGCGCGGCGAGTATCTGCGGCTGACCGAGATGCCGAGCGGCGATGCGGCCCAGACACCGGCAACGACGGCCGGTGCAGATCAGCCGGCTGCGGTGGCAGACGCCGCTGCGTCTCGGGCGCAGCCGCAGGCGATCGACAACGCTGGTGATGGCGAAGTCGTTGCGATCGAAGCACCGGTCGAGATCGAAGAGCCGATCGAGACGTTCTATCGGCTGACGTTCGAAGACGAGGTGTTGCTGAATCAGGGCTCGCGGGTGATGCAGGGCGATCGGCTGACGCTGTTCGCGAGGTTGGTCGACAACGAGCTGGCACCGGGCGCGATCGCGGAGCTCTCGCCGGCGCAGCGTGATGCTGAGCCAGAGCCGACACCTGTGGAAAGCCCTCGCGAGACTTCGGCTGCACCTGCAACAGTCGCGACGCCCGATGCGCCGGCGTCGACCGACCAGCCGATGACGTTGGAGGATGAGGCACCGACGACGTTCGCATCTGCCGAGCCCGAGCCGGCAGACTCGGTCGAGTTGCGTTGGTCTGGGCCGATGGAGTTGCGGCCGCTTGACACGCGACCCGCAGAGCTGGCGACGGACGAAGTGATGGGCCGCATGACAGCGGAACGATCTGGACTCGTGCTATTGGCCGACAGCGTGAGCAGCACCGAGGGCCGAGCAACGGCGGCCGAGTATTACGGCACGCAGGCCCGGATCATCCTCGCGGGCACGGCCGGCCGCGGCGTTGAACTCGCTGCGCCGGGTCAGGGCGTGCTGCGCGTCGGTCGGCTCGAGTACGACCTGCTCGCGGATCGCGCGTATGTCGCGGGGCCGGGCGATTTGGAAACAGCCGACGCCGATGCGAACGTCGCGTGGGATCAGTCGGCGGACTTCACGTTTGTGCGCACAGCCGGGGATGACGGCGAGCAGTTTGAGTTGCGTGAGGCCTTCTGCGTCGGCAATGCTGAGGCGGGCCGCAGCGGTGCATCGATTCAGGCCGGGTCGCTGCGCGCGTTGTTCGAGCCCACACCATTCGCCGACTTGCCGGCGATGTCGCGGCTCATCGCGATCGGCGATGTGCGCGTCGACGACGGACGCGCAGCAACGGGCACGACCGGCCGGCTCGATGTCGAGTTTGAGTCGCGGGCTGACCGATCCGATCCCGACCCGGTCGCGATTCTCGCAACCGGCAACGCCGAGTTCGAGGCGCGAGGCGACCGCATCCGCGGCGACTACATCAGTGCCGATCTCATGCGCACGGCGGACGACGATCTCACCGTGACCCGGTTGCAAGCGAGCGGCGAGGTCGAGGTCGTTCGCCAGCGTGACGGCACGCTTATCCAAGGCGAACAGCTCGCGATAGATGCGCGTGCCGAATGGCTGGAGGCTGAGAGCGACGACGCGGCGCGGCCGGCGATCGTTAGACGCAGCGGCACCGAGATCACCGGCCGATGGATCGGGCTCGATGGTGCGGCCCGCTCGGCGCTCGTCGAAGGTGCGGGCACGTTCGCGCACAGCACAGCCGCCAGCGATGACAGCCTGCCGACTGCTATCGATGCGGCGTGGACGCTGGGCATGCGGTACGACGACATCTCGGGCACGCTCGATGCGCACGGCGACGTGCGATTCACGCACGAAGTCGGCAGCGGCCGATCGCTTGCGCGGCGAGATGCCGTGCAGGCTGAGACTGTGCGCGCGGAGATCGCGGCTGCCAGCATGAGCGAGGGGACAGGCGGGACAGACCCGTTGACTTCCGGCGACGGGCTCGGCATTGCGAGCGGGCTGGATGATGGCCCGGCTTCGGACCGGCCGTTGCAGTACTTCCGTGCGGTGGCTGCGGGACCGGATCGCCCGGCCGTTGTCGAGACGGCGCGATTCGAGGTGCCGACCGATGACGATGCGCAAGCTGCGGAGCTTGTGCGCGCGCTGCGGGTGTCGGGGCCGGAGATCGTGACCGACGAGGAGACCGGTGAAATCGAGGTCATCGGGGCCGGCACGATGCTGGTGTCGGATACGCGGCTTGATGATTCGGCCGATGCGAGCGACGACCGCGGTACCGGGCTGTTCAACTGGCGCGACGGCTTCAGCTTCGACCGGATCGATGGCCGGGCGAACATGACCGGCGCTGTGCGCCTCGTGCATCGTCGGCTGCGCGACGGCCGACTGACGCAGCTCGAGGGCGATCGCGTGATGGCGATGATCGACTCGGCAGCGAGTGACATGACCATCGGTGCAAGCAACGGGCGAGAGCGGCCGTCGCTGCGGCGCGCCCGTGCGCTCGGCAACGTGTGGATGCAATCAGGCTCGCAGGAGATGCTGGCCGACGAGATCGATTACGACCTCGGCGGGCAGGCTGCGACCGCCAGGGCGGACGCGGGCCGGCGGATCGTGATTCTTGATCCAACGACATCGACGACGCCATTGCAGGCCGATCGGGCGAGCTGGAACCTCGCGACCGACCGCATTCGGCTCACAAATCCGTCGTCAATCGGCGGGTCGGGTGCGTTCGAGCAGCGCCAGAACCAACGCCAAAATCAGCGCCAGCAGAATCGGGTCGAAACGCCAGCGCCTGTGCGTGATGCTTCAACGGACCAACCGCAGCGGCAAACGCAGCCTGCGTCACCCCAGCCGGTGCGCACAATGCCGACGCCTCCGCAGGCACCGGTGCCGCAGCCGACAACGACCGAGCCCGATGATGATGACGATGGCTTTGTGCCGCTCGCGCCGAATTGACATGAGCTGTCGTTACGACGAGCTGCGGTCGAGGACCGTGTAGCTCTCGCGTTCGCCGCGGCCGCGCAGGGGGTAGTCCTTGCGGAGGGGGTGGGCTGGATAGTCGGCCCAGGTGAGGATTCGGCGAAGGTCGGGGTGGTTGCGGAAGCGGATGCCGAACATGTCGAAGATCTCGCGTTCCATCCACTCGGCGCCGGGCCAGAGATCGCACACGCTCTCGACGTACAGCGCCGGGTCTTCTTCGATGCCATCGGTCGGGATCGACGGATCGAGGAAGGTCTTGACGAAGAACCGGTCGTCGCGTTCGAAGCTGATGAGGTTGTAGAGCACAGCGAATCTGCCGAGCGTCTCGGCGGGGTAGTTGAGGTAGTCGACGCCGATGATGTCGCTCAGGAAGTTGAACTGCGTGTCGGGGCCGGTCTTGAGGAACGTGAGCACGTCGTGCAGCACCTCGGGCTCGACGATGAGGGCAGACTGGCCCCGGAACTCCGTGCCGCGGAGTTTGGCTGAGGGGAACTGGGCCTTGACAGCTTTGAAGACGGGGTGATCGAGGTTTGCCATCGGTAAGGCTCCGTTCGGGCTCGGGCCAGGCGGGGATGCACCCGCAGGGTAGGAGGCTTCGGTGGTGCCGGGGCTTTGATGCGACTTATGGCAAAATGCCGAGCGATTCGGCCTCTCGCTGCCAGTGATCGCGCGACAGGACGATCGGCCGATCGGTGACGCTGTGCTTTTTCACGAGGCTCGCGACTGCTGCGACATCGAGCACGCCCGTGCCGAGCGGCTTGGTGAGCAATCGCCGACCGTCGGTATCGGACGCATCGGGCTCGACGTCGGCGAGCCGAACGGCGACGGTGCCGGGGTGCGCAGCCAGCGACTCGAACGCGCGGCGGATGTGATCGTCCGCGTGATTCAGCATGGACGCGGTGAGCATCGAGGCGGGATCGAGCAACACGCGCGCGCCGTCGATGTCGTTGATGAGCCCAAGGCAACGCTGGGCGTCGCTGAGCACGTCGAAGGCGTTGGGCTGAACGAGGAGTTCGACGCCGGCGCTGAGCGCTTGCTTCACAGCCGATGTCAGTGCTTCCCAGCCTTCCGGCCCCCATGTGCGCATCTCGGCGACCGGATCGCCGGGCTCGCCGAGCGTGCCCGAGCGGACGAGCACCGGGCCGCTGTTGGCGGCGGGCTGGGCATCGAGCAATGGCAACGCTGCGATGCGCACGGGATCAGCGGTGCCGAGCACGGGCGCAAGACGATCGCTGCCGGCTTCGGGCACGAGAATGGTGGGCGTTTCGGTCACGCCCGACGCTAGGGGCGACGGCGTTACGCGTCGAGGCCTTCTTCGAGATCGCGTTGCTCGATGGGCCGGCTTATCTCGTAGCTGTCGGTCATCCATCGGTAGAGGTCGGCCATGCGGGCCTTCTCGTCGGCGAACGGCCACGTCGGTGAGTCGGCGGGCACAGCTCGGCCTGTGATGGGACAAGTCGTCGGCGTGCGCGCAGGCTCATCGGTATGCGCTTGGGTGTGTTGGTCGGCGAGGTCGCGCCAAGCCGTGCGCGCAGCGATTGCGTCGTTCGCTTGTACAGCGATGTTGCGTGTGGTTTCGCCCGCGTGCTGCAGCGTGATCTCGGCAGCGAACTCGACCTCGCCCGCGAGCCGATCGGCCCATTCGATGAGCACGATCGCGGAGCCGTCAGCGAGTTGGTCCCAGCCGAGCGCATCGAGATCGTCGCTGCCACCGAGGCGGTAGGCATCGATGTGGACAAGCGCTTGCGCGCGCGACGGTGGACTGGCTGGATATTCATTGACGAGGACGAATGTTGGGCTTGAAACGATGGCCGAGTCGATGCCGAGGCCTTGCGCGATGCCGCGGGCCAGTGCGGTTTTGCCGGCTCCGAGTTCGCCGTGCAACGCGATGATGTCGCCGGGTTCGAGCAGTGCTTCCAATGCGCCGCCGAATCGCTCGGTGGCTTGGGGCGAGTCGGTCGTGAGACGGAGTTCAGGCATCGTGCGATTCTTGGCCGTGATCCCAACCGAGGCGCGCGCCCAGATGTCGCTTGCCGTCGGTAACGATCGCGGCGTGCGGCTGTTCGCCGTCGCTCGGGGCTTGGGCGACGCCGATCGGGCCGCGGAATTGGTCGTTCATGGATGCGAGATCAAGGGTTGGTGCTGCTGCGATGAGCAGCTCGTAGTCTTCGCCGTCCGCACAGGCTTGCAGTGGATCGGTGACGTCGGCGTGCAGTGGCACCGCATCGAGATCGATATCGATGATGATGTTGGATGCGCGCGCGATGCGGTCGGCGTCGATGCCGAGACCGTCGGAAATATCCATCATGGCGCGCACGCCTGGGGTGGTTGCTGCGAGCTTGCCGAGTGTGACCCGCGGCTCGAAGGTGAGGTGGCGGCCGCTCGTGTAGCTGTTGCCGATGAGGCCGGTGAGCCAGAGTTGGTCGCCGGGCTGTGCGCCCGACCGGAGGACGGGCTCGACGCCGACTGGCATGCGGCCGGCTGCGGTGACGGTGAGTGAGAGCGGCTGATCGGGCGGGCATGCGGCGATGTCGCCGCCGACGAGCGGGCAGTTGAACGTGCGCGCGGCCGCGGCCATGGCATCGAAGAGTTGGTCGCCGTGCTCGAAGTCACTCGGGAGGAGCCCCGTCGCTAAGCCCCAGACCGGCTCGGCACCCATGGCTGCGATGTCTGACACGGCTCTGGCTACGGCCT
>JBCCQU010000071.1:0-8654 GCA_039208875.1 Planctomycetota bacterium | reverse complement strand
GTCGGTGTCATCGGCCTCGGCTTCATGGGTCGCACGCATCTCGCTGCATATCGCCACGCCGATGCGCACAGTCAGCCGTGCCGAGTCGTCGCCGTTGCCGATCGCAACACCGAACGGCTCGCGGGTCGCGCATCACCCGCTGGCAACATCGCGACCGAAGCCGAAGATCAGCCGGCGTTCGATCCAAAGCAAACCCATGCCTGCGAGGAGCCGCAGGAACTGCTCGCCGATCCCGGCGTCGAGCTCGTCAGCATCTGCACGCCGACAGACTCGCACGTCGATCTCACGATCGCAGCCATCGAATCTGGCAAACACGTTCTCGTCGAGAAGCCGCTCGCTGTGCGCAGCTGCGACGCCAAACGCGTTGCCGACGCCGCCCGCGCGTCTGACCGCATCGTCATGCCGGCCATGTGCATGCGCTTCTGGCCGGCGTGGGCGCACGCCAAGCGAGTCATTGACTCCGGCGAGTTCGGCCCCGTCCGCAGCGCAACTTTTCACCGCCTCGGCTCGATGCCGGCATGGGGAAAGAGCTTCTACAGCGACGATGCGCGCAGCGGCGGGGCACTTGTCGACCTCCACATTCATGACGCCGACTTCGTCCTGCACTGCTTCGGCCGGCCCGACGCCGTGACCTCCACCGGCAGCCCGAACCACCTCACCACGCTTTATTCGTTTTACGATGGTCCTGCGCACATCGTGGCTGAAGGCGGCTGGGGCCACGCCTCCGGCTTCGGCTTCAAGATGCGATACGTCATCGCTTTCAACCGAGTCACGCTCGACTTCGATCTCGCCCGCGACCCACAACTGTTGCTGTGCGATGAGTCCGCCGCGAGGCCGATCGAGTTGCCGCCGACCACCGGCTACGACGAGCAGGCGCTCGCGATCCTCGCAGCCGTGCGCTCAAGCAAGCCAGCTCCCGTCGCGTGCGATGATGCCGTCGCGGGGCTCGAGTTGCTCGAAGCGGAGCGCGAGAGCCTGCGTACCGGCAGCACACTCCGACTCGAGCGCGACAGTTGATATCCGGCTGGTTCTCGGGAGATCGATGTCAGCGGGAGCCGCTCGCCGCGTCGTCGTTCATCGACGCAGCCAGTTCGACAGCCACTTCTCGCGAGTCACATCTGCGGAGCGTGGCCCAGCCGCTCGCGCTGAGCCTCCGCCAGACATACCAATCGCCGTTCTGATCGGTGTCGGCTCTGAAGAGCGACTTTGGTTCTGCAAAGACCGATTGCACCGAGCGTGCGATGGGTTGCTGCATGACCTACCTCCATGTCCCGGCGATGAACCCACAAAGGCCGCAATCAGTTACGGCCGGGTGAAGATTTCACATACATCTTCCCGCTTCGCGTGCGGCTGTCAACCTCGCAGCGAGTATATGTTTGTGTATTGTTTGGGTATTCAGCGGCGTTCTGCACCTTCCGAACACGATGAGGCCGACGACACAGCATCGGAGCCATCGGCCGCAACAGCACTTACAACAATTGTGAATTTGCAGCTCGGAAACCCGCGCTTTTAGGCTTCCTTTGCCGCTGAAATCTCGGGAAAGGGTCTGATCCCGTCCCCGAGCTCGAATCAATTCATGAGCCGGTGCCTCAGTCGGCGAGGCGGGGGGCATCGCCAGCCGGGGCGGCGTTCCGCTGCAGCGGGATTTCGCCGTGGCGCTCCTCGTACTGGCGGATGACCTGGCCGAGGCTGATCGCGAGCCGCTTGGCGCCGGCCCAGTTCATCACGATGCGGTTGTTGACGCTGAAGACGAGCGTCGGCTGGTTGTCCGGGCTCTGCTGCGGCAGGTTGATGCCGAAGTCGAGCACGACCTCGTCCTGTGTGGTCGAGGTGCGGATGGTGTTGGCATAGCCGGTCGCCATCTTTGACTCGTCGATGCGGAGCTGGATCTGCTGCTGCTGGCCGTCACCGGCGGGCGGGTTTGCGTCGGTCATGGTGTGGTCTCCACGGAAAGGGGGCTCGGTCGAGCCGCGTGCTCAAAAGTTCGACCGCGCGTTCCGGTCGGTGGGACGGCAAGCGTAGCGGGTCAGTCGCCCGCGATCCGCTTTCCCGCGGCCGAGGGCTCAGCGTTTCGCGATCGTCCGCTTGAGCGCGGCGTTGACCCCCCGGCGGTCCTCGGTCATGCCGATCATGCTGAACAGTGCAAATCCCGGGGTGAGCGAGCCCCCGCCCGACCCAGTCCGGGCCGCGGTCCGTTCGCGGATGATGTCGATCTGGCGGGTGATTTCGCCGGGCTCCCAGCTCGGTGACTCGCCGTTCGGCTTGATGCGAGTGAGATAGAGCCCGGGCCAGATCTCCGGGCTGTTGCTTGTCGTGCGCTGGTCGAACCACCAATCGAGAAGCGGCGCGAACGGCTGACCGGGGCTGTCGGTCGGCCAATACAGCTGCGGCATCATCGCATCGCACCAGCCTTCGCGAAGCCACTTTCGGCTGTCCGCATAAATGCGGTTGTAAGCGTCCAGCCCTTTGACGCCCTTGGGGTGGTCGGGCCGCCAGATGCCGAACGGGCTGATGGTGAACTTGGCCGTCGGCCGAATGCTCCGCGTTGTCTCGTGCAGTTGTTGCACGAGCGTGTCGACGTTGCTCCGCCGCCAGTCGGCCAGCGTCTGTCCGCGGCCGAAGCGCCGGTGTGTTGCCGCATCGGGGAAGCTCTCACCCTGCCGGGGGTATGGGTAGAAGTAGTCGTCGACGTGCAAGCCCTGCACGTCGTATCGACGCAGCAGGTCTTCGACGACGCTGAGGATGTACTCTCGCGACTCAGCCAGCCCCGGGTCGAGCCACTTGTACGGCCCGTACGTGCGCACGATCGAGGGCTTCAGGTTCGTGACATGCGTGGCTGCATCACGGCCGATGCTGCGCGGGTGACGCGCGCGGTACGGGTTGATCCACGCATGTAGTTCGATGCTGTTCGCTCGGCAGCGTTCGATCCAGTATTCGAGAGGGTCGTAGCCGTGGCTGGGCGCCCGGCCTGAAGCACCGGTAAGAAACGCTGACCACGGCTCGCGAACGCCCGAGCCGTCGGCTGCGGGGTAGATCGCGTCGGCGGTGGGGCGGACCTGCAGGAAGATCGCGTTGAGGCCGATATCCGCAGCCTTCTCGACAATGCGATTGACCTCGAGCCGTTGCTCGGCCGACGTCAGGCCCGGCGCCGATGGCCAATCGATGTTGTTGACCGTCGCGACCCACGCGCCGCGGAACTCGCTCGCGTTTGTGCGCACAGAGGCGGAAGTGCCTCGCGTCTGAGCGCTGCATCCTGCAGCGGCAAGAGCTGTGCCTGCGATCGCGGTGATGGCCTGGCGGCGCGTGACTTCCTGTGGCGTCGTCATCGCTGGAGCGTATGGACGCTCGGCCCGCGGAGTCAGTCGCGCAACGTCTACACAGACAAGTTGTATCGCCGAATCTTGTTGGCCATGGTGTTGCGGTGGATGCCGAGCCGACGGGCGGCTTCGCTGATGGAACCGTCGCACAGCTTGAGCGCGCGCTCGATCGCGACACGTTCAACTTCCTCGAGCGGCAGGATGTCGGCTTTGTCCGTCGCGGCTTCAACAGGTGAGCGCACACTTTCCGCGACAGACGCCGCATCGCTCGGTTGGATCGCATCGCTGGCGTCGGGCGTGGCCGGGATCATGCCGGGCGTGAGGACCGGGCCGTCGTTCATGACCACGATGCGCTCAACGAGGTGGCGGAGTTGCCGCACGTTGCCCTTCCATCGGCCGAGCTTGAGGCGGTCGAGCGCCTGCGGCGTCGCGTCGCGGAAGTCCTTGTTGTGTCTCTCGGCAGCCTCTCGCAGGAATCGGCGCGCGAGCAGCGGGATGTCCGCGGAGCGTTCCCGCAGCGGGACGAGCCGGATCGGCACGACGCTGAGCCTGTAATAAAGGTCTTGCCGAAGCCTGCCCGAGCGGGTGTCGCCGGTCGGCTCGCGGTTAGTCGCGCTGACGATGCGCACATCGGCGACCAGCTCTGTGTTGCCGCCGACGCGCCGAAAGGTCCGCTCTTGCAAGAAGCGGAGCAGCTTGGGCTGGGTATCCAGCGGCATCTCGCCGATCTCATCGAGGAACAGCGTGCCGCCTTGGGCGTCTTCGACCGCTCCGAGCCGTTGGCGATCAGCGCCGGTGAATGCGCCACGCTCGTGGCCGAAGAGCGTCGACTCGACGAGTTCGCGGGGCAGGGCTCCCATATTGAGCGCAATGAAAGGACCATCGCGGCGGGGGCTTCGTCGGTGGATCGCGCGCGCAATGAGTTCCTTGCCGGTGCCCGATTCGCCGACGATCATCACGCTGGCATCGGTGGGGCCGACGTGTTCGATGGTCCGGAACACGGTCTGCATGGCGTCGGAGGTGCCGACCATGCCCTCGAAGTCGGTGTCTGGGTTGTCGTCGGCCGCGAGTGCTTGGCGGGCGAGCCGCGACTGCTGGCTGGCGTGATTGACGGTGGCGAGGAGTCGCGCCTCGTCGAGCGGCTTGGCGAGGAAATCGACCGCTCCAGCATCGATCGCGGCCTGCGCAGCGTCGACACCGGCCGAGGCTGTGACCAAGACCACAGCCGCTCCGGGCACGGCGTCGGCGAGCGGCCGGATTAGAGGTTGGGCGTCTTCGGTACCGAGCTGACGATCGAGCAGGATGACATCCGGCGGCGGCTGAACGCGAGCGATCTCGGCGATGTCGGCGTGGTCGAGCCAAGACGATTCGCAGCCGATCTGACGCAGCATGAATTCAGCGATCGCCCAGAAGCTGGGGTCATCGTCGATCACGAGCACTCTCGGTGGCGTGCGCATGCCTGTGGTCGGCTCCGGCTGTGGCTGCGGGCCCGAGTCGCGGGCAAGACCCTTGCCGCTCGGGCGCGTTCGGTTAGGCTTGGTGTCATGGTACGAGCCGTTGCGAGGCCGGTGGTGACGATCCGGGGATCGATCGGTCTGGCGGCGTGACGCCGACCGGCGACGGTGGAGCTGGCTGATGAGAACCTTCGGGCAATATCAGACGACGATCGACCTCGCCCGCAAGGGATTCTGCACGGTCTCGGCGACGGCTGACGAGGCTTCGGCAACGTGGAACATCGATCGCGCCTTCGCGGTCAAGTCGATCACAGACCCGGCGTTTGTGGTGGGCGATCAGCGCGCTGTCGAGGTCGTCGACGCGTTCATCGAGTCGGCCGATGTGCAGCGGCGAGCGGTGGAGGGGGGCGCACAGCACTGGGCGCCGGTGCACGAGATGGGGCGGCAGGGCCGCGGCGCGTTCTATGCGACCGACCGCTACGCAGCGTCGGCCAAGCGGCTCGCGGATGCCCGGTACTACTTCGACATGTACTCGGCAGCCGGGCTGCGAGCGATCGCAGAGGGTGCGCTCGCCGGGCTCGCCGAGTTGCGGGAGTCGCAGCGGCGCGCGCACGGCAACCTGACCGCTGGCAACATTCTTGTCAGCGAGATCGGGCAGTTTCAGCGTGGCAAAGTCGTGCTCGCCGACCCCGCGCCGTCGTCGGAGATCTTCCGTCGGGGCGTGACCGAGGCCGACGACCTGCGCGCACTCGGCAACGTGTTGCACGAGCAGATTCTGCACATGCCATTCCGCGAGCTGGGCGGCTGGCCGATCGTGCCCGGGCCGGCGTGGGATCGCTTCGGCGGCGGGCTGGGCGAGGCATGGCGCGATGTGGTGTCGTGGCTCGTCGATCCGCGGGCCAAGCCCGAGTCGCGGACGATCGAGGGCGCGCAGGGTTTGATCGCGGCGTTGCCGAAGCCGAGTAATCCGCGTGCAAAGAAGCGGTCGTTGCAGATTGCGGCTGCGGCATTGGTGCTCGCGTCGCCGGCGCTGGTGTTCGGCGGCATGCAGGCCTACGAGGCGATTCGGCTCTCGCTGCTGGAGTTTGATCCGGTCGCGTGGGGTTCGCTCGTCGAGTCGAATGACGACTGGGTCGGGCCGTTGGCGGTGGATATCGAGGAAGCGTTCCGCGACGACGATCAGCGTGCGCTGTGGGAGGGCGATGCATGGCTCTCGGATCGGCTGCTGCCGGCGTTCGACCGAGACCGCGAGGATGCGATCGATCTCGATCCGGTGTCGATCGCGGAGGATTTTCAGGACGAGCGGCTGCCGCGCGCGATCACGGCGGAAGAGTTGATCGCGACACCGCCGGCGGGCGCCGAAAGGCCTCGGGCGATCGAGGCGACAGCCGAAGCACTGGACGTTGTGCAGGGATTGCCGATCGCGTGGGGCGAGGGGTGGCCGGCGCGAGGACGGCTTGAGCGCGCGGCGGATGACTTCGTAGCGAGGGGATGGGATAGACCCGCGGAGCTGGCTTCACAGTTGGTCGCGCAGCTCGATGATGCGCCGGACGCGACGCTCGGCGAGCGGATCGCGGCGGTGCTGCGGGCAGAAGCCGCGGTCAACCGCATCGACGACGCGTGGCGTGTGATCACCGAGCGGCGGGATGCTTTCAGCGGCTCGGGTGATCGTGTGCTGGCGGCGTTTGCCTCGGCGGTTGAGGCTGAGATCGATCGTGCCATGGTGGCTGCGGATGAAGCCGAGTCCGATGACGAAGTTGTGCGAGCTGATGTCTTGGTCTCGCTGGCAGACTCCCTCGGCGAGTACTCAGCGGTCGCGAGCGAGATAGCCGACTTTGTGCGCAGCGATGCGTGGACGAACGGCACGGCTCAGGAACACTTTGCGCGCACAAGCAAGACGCACCGGCGATACGCCGCGGACGGTGCGCGCGATGCCGGGCTTGTGTTGTATGACGATTGGCTGGCGGAAGTGCGGACGGCTGAGTACGTTCGGCTGCCCGACGAGGATGACCCGCGTCGTGGCTGGGCGGTGGTGACGACGCTTCGCGAGGTTTCGGCTCGCGCGGATGTGCTGACGACGGCCCCGACGCTCGTGGACAGTCTCGAAGATGGCTTGCGAGATGTGGTCGCTTCGGCGGAGACGGCGTTGGCCGACGCCGATTCGATCTCGCTCGACCGTGTGCCGTGGGTGGTGGCGAACGACGCGCGGGTGACGCGTGAAGCTGATCGGCTCTCGAGCGAGGCTTCGTCGCTTCGGCGGCGGATCGATTCGATCGCGGCGGAGGTTGCGGAACTCGAGGCGACCTGGTTGAGCGATGTGCTCGCTGAGGGTGCGATCGCGGCGACGGGCTCGGCGGTTGTCGATGCGACGTGGCGGCAACTGCGGGATGCGGCACTGGAGGAGATCGATCCGGCGGATGACTTCCGGGCTGCGTATGCAGCGGTCGAGGGGCTGCGGGACGTGCTGATGTCGCTGGATGCGGGCGTCGAGGCGGCGGACGCTGCGAGGGCGGACGCAGAGCCGCGAGACTGGCGGGCAGGTGTGCTTGAGGCTGCCGTGACGGCACGGCGCGAGGCGGTGTTGTCGTCGGCGATCGATGATCTGGACTGGCGGCGGTCGGCGTTTGAGCGCGCGGGCGAGGTCGATGCGGTGATCGCTGCGGCGAACGGTGAGTACGCGGGCTGGCAGGGCGAGGTGTGGTCGATGGTGGCGGCGTTCGCGGATGCGGAGGCGCTGCTGGATGAAGTGTACGAGGCTGACGAAGCGGGACCGGGCGGGGAAAGCGCGGGTGCGATTGTCGATGACTGGCGCGTGCGGCAGGTGTTCGCGCAGGCGGCCGGCGAAGCGTCGTTCGCGCCGATTCTTGATCGGGTCGCGGAGGGCCGGGCTATTGCGGCGGGCGAACGCGGCGAGCGTGCGCTCGTGGCGGTGGCGACGACGGTAAATCCGTCGCGGCCTGAGCTGACGCTCGCGTCGTGGCGCGCGCTCGGCGATGTCGTTCCGGCGTGGCCTCGGACAGCGGATGACCTTGATTCGGCCGCGCTGTCGCTTGAGGCGTTGCGAGGGCTTGCGGAGACGGGCGAGTCGGCCGCGAGGACTGAGGCTTTGCTCGCGGAGCTTGATGCTGCGGCGACGGATGTATGGGCATCGGCTGCGCGCGCAGCGGCATCGCCGACTGAGCTGCGCTCGGTGATGGCTAGGCGGATCGACTTCGGTGTGGACGCTTCGGACCTTGACCCGGCGATGCGCGCCGATGTCGCGAGGTACGAACTCGAAGCGTTCGCTGAAGACAGCTATCTGCAAGATGACGATGCGGTGATCGAAGGCGTCCGAGCGTACATCGATGCGGTGAATGCGCTCGGGCAGCGGGAGGCACAGCAGTTGTCCGGCCGATTGCAGGCGATGCTTGCGCGCGCAGCGCAGAGCGATCGGCGGGTTGACTTCAACGAGCTCGGCCCCGCGGCTTTGGGTGGCTGGACGTTCGAGGAGCTTGATCCGCTGCAGCGGCGGGTTGCGTTCTATCGCGATGGTGAGGATGTGCCGGCGGTGCGTCGCGAGCAGTCGCGGATTGAGTTTGAGCTTGTGCGGCCCGACCCCGGCGTGAATGGGCTCGATGAGCCGGTGTTCATCTCGAAGCGTGAGGTGTCGCTGGCGCTCGTGCGGTCGGGCGTTGACGAGGATGGCTGGGAGCGGGTGCGTGATGTGCTGACGCTGTCGTCGAGTGGCGGCGAGGTCGAGGTTGCGTCGTGGGCGGGGCCCCGGGTGTGGGCTTGGCCGCGGGGCGGTTTGTTTACGACGGGGCTGTCGCGGAATCGGCGCTGGCTTGTGCCGTTGCCTTCGGGTTTGCCGGGCGAGACCGAAACGCAGAAGTGGGACAACTAC
>JBCCQU010000070.1:0-8755 GCA_039208875.1 Planctomycetota bacterium | reverse complement strand
GCCGGCACGAAGCTGTCCGGCTGCAACTCGGCCTGCTGTACCCAAAGCCGCTCGGCCTCGGCCATGTCGCCCGACTCATACGCCGCGAAGGCCTGCTGTTCGATCGCTCGCGGGTCGGTGCTGCTTCGGGCCGATGCGGCAGCCACCAGCACGCACAACACCCAAGCTAAAGCAGCGTGTGCGACACAGCGACATGCAAAGCCGACCGTCATCACTCTGCCTTACGGCCAACAGCCCGTTCGGTGGCAAACAACTGGCGGAGAGCTGCGGGATACGCCTTGAGTTCGAGGTCAAAGACCCGGGCTGCGATGTCCGCAGCAGTGTCGTTTGGCAAGACCGGGCACGATGCCTGGTGCACAACCTGGCCGCGATCAAACTCGCCATCGCAGAGATGCACCGTGCAGCCAGTGCGATCAATTTCGCCGCGGCGAACGGCCTCCAGGACCGCCTCGTGCACGCGCGTGCCGTACATACCCGCGCCGCCGAAGTCGGGCAGCAACGCCGGGTGGATATTGACGACGCGACCTTCGTATGGCGCAGGGATGTCGACGAGCTTGAGATAGCCAGCCAGCACGAGCCACTCCGCTCTGGCATCTTCGAGGAGGCTGAGCAGGTTGCGTGCCGGTATCACGCCTCGCTCGACGACCGCCGCGATCCCGGCCTCTTGCGCGATCTCGACGCCGCGGCAAGGCTTGGAGCCGATGACCAGCACGATCTCTGCACTGAGCGAGCCATCGTGCGTACGCGCAATCAGATTCTCGAGCGTGCGACCCGAGCCGGAGACCGCGACAGCAACTTTGGGACGGTCGCCATCCACCGCGAAGGTCAGGAAACTGCCTTGCCAGCAGAGGCAGCGTCGGGCTTGATCGTGAACACGCGATCGAGCCGGGCGAGCTTCAGCACCTGCAGCAATTGCTCGGTCACGCCGAACAGCACAAGCTTGCCGCGATTGGCTTTGCAGAGCTTGTGAACATTGATGAGGGTGCCGATGCCGGCCGACGCGAGAAACTCGACCTCACCGATGTCGACCGCGACGCGATAGTTCGCCCCGGCTGCTGCCTCGCCGATCTCCTGCTGAAGGATCGCGGCCTCGCGCTCGGTGATTTTGGGCTGCGTGATGTGTGCAATGACGCCACGCCCGAACGGCTCTGTCGTCAGGAATGTCGACTCGGCGGTGCCCATGGCCTAATAGTAGCGACTGGGCAGAAATTCACCACGGGTTTCACGGGTCCACTTCTACCGGGGAAGCACCGGGGCCGACCGTCGGCGGTTCGGTGATCGGGATCGGTCTTCCTCGCCCATCCACAGCAACAAGCGTCAGCGTCGCGGAAGTCACCGCGACCTCCTCGCCCGATGCAAACCGCTCGGCCCGCACCGAGACGTGGACCGTTACCGACGTCGTGCCGATACGGGTTGTTCGTGTCCAGAATTCGACCGTGTCGCCGACCAGCACGGGAGCGCGGAAATCGACGCGGTCGACCGAGGCTGTCACCCATCGATGCTGCCCGTGGCGTCGTGCCTCGACGAATCCGGCCTGGTCCACATAACTGAGAATCACGCCGCCGAAGATCGTGCCGTATTGGTTGGTATCGCGGGGCATGGTCACGACGCGCAACGCCAGTTGCCGATCTTCGCTCGTGTCATGGACCGTTGGTGGGGCGTTGCTGGTCACGCACGGACAGTAGCCGGCGTGCCCAGTCCGGCGTGCCAATGATCTACCCATGAGCGTGACGACCAGCCAATGGGCCGATGCCGCCGCGGTTGCAGTGGGCGCGACGAGTTCGCCAACCGCAGCAGACATCGCTGATTACGACACGCAGTTGCTTGTCGCGAGATTCCGCTTCGGCATCGAGGTCGTCGATCCCCGCGTCTTCGAACTCGAAGACGAACAACTCGATCAGGCGTTCTTGCCCGAAGCCGGCGTTGGTCGTTGGCCAGTCCGCGTGCTGCTCGGGCACCTGGCCGATGCCGAGCTTGCGTTTCATCATCGCATCCGTCGCACACTGGCTGAAGATCGCCCCGTCATCGGCGTCTGGGATCAGAACGCGTTCATCGACGCTGGTCTTTATGGCGGCGGCTACGGGACGGACAGTAAGCCACCCATCGCGGGCTTCATCGCAACCGTGCACACGCTCCGCCGTTGGACGAGCGAGCTGCTGGTATCGCTCACCCACGATCAATGGTGCCGCACGGCGCTGCATCCCGAGTTTGGGCAGTGCACCGTCCGCTGGTTTGTCGCGATAGCTACGTGGCACATCGAACATCACAACCGCTTCCTGCAGGCCAAGCTCGACCGCATGCTGGGCCCGCGGCCTGAGCCCGAGCCGTGCGACAACGAAGCGCCGCCGGAGGGCGGTTGCGGCCCGTCCTGCGGCTGCGTCGGCGACGCCGGCAACGGGGGCTAAACGCCGCGCCGAACTTGAAGCGATCCCGGCGCTAAGAATGCATTGATGAACAGCCTGTTTGACGAGCGTCGATATCTGATCCCGTTCCGCTCGACGCTGTTGCCGCAGATTTTCACCGACACGCTGGTGATCGGGGCTGGCGTTGCGGGCATGCGTGTGGCGGTCGCGGCTGCGGACGGCGGCGACGTCATCGTGCTTTCCAAGAGTGAGCTGTCGCAGACAAACACCGCGTGGGCCCAGGGCGGTATCGCAGCCGTCATGGACGAGGCCGACTCGGTCGATGGCCACGTCGCCGACACACTCGAAGCAGGGGCCGGTCTTTGCGACGTTGAGGTTGTTCGAGACATCGTCACCGATGGCTCCGATCGGCTCGCCGAGATGATCCGCTGGGGCCTGATGCTCGATCGCGACGCGGACGGGCAGCTCATCGCCGGACAGGAAGGTGCGCACGGCGTGCGACGCATCTATCACGCGCGAGGCGACCAAACCGGCGCGGAAGTGCAGCGATGCCTCACCGAGTGCGTCCGCAACAACGATCGCATCCGGCTCTTCGGTGGCTGCTTCCTGCTCGACTTGATCACGCCGGCCGACGAGCCCGGTGCCCCGGTGCTCGGTGCGGTGACGCATCACCCCAAGTTCGGCCTGCAGATGATCTGGGCTCGCACGACCATTCTCGCCAGTGGCGGGGCGGGCGTGCTATATCGCGAAACGACCAACCCATCGGCTGCCACCGCCGACGGCTTTGCAGCGGCGTACCGCGCCGGCGCGACCATCACCGATGCTGCATTCGTGCAATTCCATCCGACGGCCCTGTATCTGCCGGGCGCAGCGCGTGAGCTGATATCCGAGGCTGTGCGCGGCGAAGGCGCCAAGCTCCTCGACGCAAATGGTCGGCGGTTCATGCACGACTACGACCAGCGCGGCGAGCTCGCCCCTCGCGACATCGTGAGCCGGGCGATCGTCAGCCAGATCGCGACACAGGGCGGCCAGCATGTCTGGCTCGATTGCCGCGACATCCACGATTTCAGCAGCCGTTTCCCCGGCATCTCCAAAGCACTGTCACGGTTTGCGATCGATCCGCAAACGGAACTTGTCCCCGTTCATCCCGCAGCTCACTACACGATCGGCGGCGTACGCGCGGACGCGGCCGGCCGAACCGGCGTGCCCGGCCTGCTCGCGGTGGGAGAGGCTGCGTGCACGGGGCTGCACGGCGCCAACCGCCTCGCGAGCAACTCGCTGCTCGAGGGATTGGTCTGCGGCGCAGCGGCCGGCGAGTTGGCAGCCGAGGGCCGCGATGCCCAGGTCGGCCAGGGCGAGCCGCGACCGATCAAGGTCGTCAGCGACTTGCGGCAAGCCGACTCGGGCGAACTGGACTTGTCCGACGTGTGGTCGAGTCTGCGGTCGGCCATGTGGCGGAATGTCGGCATCGTGCGTGCAGGCAGCCGACTCGCCGACGCATCTGAGATGCTCGATTTCTGGGCCCGCTACACGCTCGACAAAATCTTCGATGGCCCCGAGGGTTGGGAGACGCAGAACCTGCTGCTCGTCGGTGCGCTCGTCACCCGCTCTGCGGATTGGCGAAAGGAAAGCCGAGGCTGCCATGCACGGACCGACTTCACCGAGACGCTCGAGTCGTTCGAGGTTCATGATGGCTGGCGGCGGGGCGAGTCGGAGCCGAGCATCACGCCGGTGACCTCGGGCAGCGAAGCCGAGGCGAATGTGTGATTCGCCCGTACCTGATTCTCGCAACCGTTGCGATGGCCGCGGCATCGTGCCTGACGAGCGGTTGCACGTACGAGCGTGTGGTGCGCGCACGGACGCCGCTTTCCGGCATTGCCGGTGCCGAGGGCGGGCTGCAGATCGGTGATCGATTCGACGGCGAATATGTGCCGCCGTCGCTGGGGGAAGGTCCGATCGCACAGATCGAAAGCGACGGCACCGTTTCGCTCCGTGCTAGCAGCGGCGATCATCTGCTCACGCATGTCGCGGGCGTTCTCGAGACGAATAATGACGAGTTGTTCGTCGAGCAGGTGCTCAGCAGCGTCACGCGGCAGGAGTTTCTCGATCGCGGCATCGATCCGGCGGAAGCGTTCTGGCTCGTCAAGGCCCGCGAGGAAGCCTTCCGTGTGCTCCATGCACGCATGCCGCGGGGCGAGCAAACGCCGGCCGCGATCATGCACAAGGTCGGATCGCAGACGTTCCGGGTCGAGCTGACCGGTCTGGCTGCGCGCGGGTTGGAATGGCGCGGCTTCGACATGGTCTTCGAGAACGGGAGCTTTCGGCTCCGCTGGTTCGTCGGCTGACAAAGCCAAGCATGTCGTCTTCAGTACGCTCGCGAGAGCACTTCTGGAGACCCGACGATGCGCCAATGTCCCTCGTCTCTATCTTTTGTTGGGCTCGCAGCCTTGAGCATGACAATGCAGTGCAATGCGCAGCCCGAGCTGCCCGACATCTTCGCCGATGGCATGGTGCTGCAGCGGGAGCAGGTCGTGCCCGTCTGGGGTTGGTCCGAACCCGGCACCACGGTCCAGGTCGCTGCATCGTGGGGCAACGATGCTCGCGCGATCGCTGACGAAACAGGTCGCTGGCAGACCGGCCTGCAAACGCCCGAAGCCGGCGGCCCGTTTGAGTTGTTGATCACGGACAGCTCAGGTGATACGCGCATCAAAGATGTGCTCATCGGCGAAGTCTGGATCGCGAGCGGGCAATCGAACATGCACATGCGAGTGCAGCCGGTGGGACATCACCTGGGAGCACTGAACTGGCAGCGGGACGTCGCTGTTTCAGACGACGATGAACTGAGAATCTTCGATGTGCCACAGACGATCGCGCTGTCGCCGCAGAGGCAGAGCGGCGGCGAATGGACTGCAGCGAGCACCGCAACAACGGGCAACTTCAGCGCGACGGCGTATTTCTTCGCGCATCACCTCCGGGAACGGCTTGGCGTGCCGGTCGGTGTTATCACGAGCGATTGGGGCGGGACGCGGGCCGAGGCGTGGACGCCGCTCGAAGACCTTGCTCTGCGAAAGCAGTCACCGAGGCTGCGCGCAGCGGCCACGGAGATGATGGCACTTCGTGACCGCGGTGGGTCGTCACCGAATCTCGTGCAGCAACTACGCGACGAGTGGTGGAGTAACGCCATCGGCGCACAGCCGCCGGAGGCTGCTGAGACCGCGTCATGGGATACGGCTGCGGTGCCCGGTGTATGGGAACAGTCCGGTCTCGCGGGCTTCGACGGGGTTGCGTGGCTCATACGCACGATCGAGTTGCCTGCTGACTTCGTTGGCAAACAAGTCACGTTATCGCTCGGGCCGATCGACGATCAGGATCGCACATTCGTCAACGGCTCGCTCGTTGGCGAAACGACCGAGCCGGGAGCGTGGAACACGCCTCGCGTCTACACCGTGCCGGCGGATGTCAACACTTCGCAGCGAATGACGATCGCGATCGCGGTGCTCGACACGGCATCCGCTGGCGGCATGCACGGCACGGCAGCGCAGTTGTATGTCGAGAGAGCGGATGGTCTCGGCAGCCGTGTGTCGCTCGCGGGCGTTTGGCAGCGAAAGGCTGAAAAGCGGTTGAGTGAACTGCCAAAGCTCGCAGGTCAATCACAGCACGACGCTGGTGTGCTCTACCACGGCATGATGACGCCGATCGTGCCCTATGCCGCGAAAGGCTTCCTGTGGTATCAGGGTGAGTCGAATCGCTTCGACCCCGATGAATACAGCGCGCTCTTGCGAACGATGATCGCCGGCTGGCGTCGCGAGTGGCGATCACCCAACGCACCGTTTTTGATCGTGCAGATCGCACCGTTCGGCTACCGACCCGATCCCGATGACGCGACAGCAAGGCTCCGTGAAGCGCAGCGTGACGCGTTGCAGTTGCCGGATACAGCCTTGGTCGTGACGAGCGACGTCGGCGATGAGGGCGATATCCACCCGCGGCAAAAGCGGGAGGTTGGTGAACGCCTCGCGCTCGCAGCACTGCACCTCGCGTACGGCATGGAGGACGAGTCGGCGTTGTCGCCGCAGCCGCGACGCGCCGAGCAGTGTGATGATGAAATCCACGTGTCGTTCGACTTCACTGGAGGAGAACTCCGCGGACCAGAAGCCTTGCTCGGCTTCGAAACGTACGACGGCACAGACTGGACCCCGGCCCGCGCGGGCATCGACGCCGACCGCATCGTGATTCAGGCCACTGCTGCTGTTCAATCGGTCCGCTACCTGTGGTCCGCATATCACGAAGCGGATGTGTTCGATGCACGCGGCTTGCCGCTCGGGCCGTTTCTGATCGATGTAGATCGGCCTTGAATCCACTCGACTCGGCTAGGCTTCAGCATGTCCACCATCCCGCTTTCGGGCGACGAACAACGCGTGTGCGACGAGATCACGTCGCGGGCCGGCGCACTGCTCGATGACCTAAGCCTGCACGTCGGCCTGCCAACCGGCGGCGGCAACGTTCACGCCATCGATGAAACACGTGAGCGGTTCACGAGTCGCCTCGAAGCGCTCGGGGCTGCGACGACGATTCACCCCGGCGATGCCAGGCCGCGCTGGCTCCTCGGCGGCGACGCTGCGAGTGACCAGCCGCTGCCGACAGCGGTATGCGATCGCACAACGCCCGGTGCGCCGCGCCTGCTGATCGCGGGCCACCTCGACACCGTGCACGATCCAGCGGGATCGTTCCGCGAACTGAGCATCCGCCCCGGCGGCGAGACCGCGGTCGGTCCCGGCTGTGTCGATATGAAGGGCGGCCTCGTGATCGCTGTCGCGGCACTCGAAGCGCTCGAGGCCTGCGGCGTGCCCGTGGGCTGGTCGTTCCTGCTGAATGCTGACGAAGAGACCGGCACGTTCGAGTCCGATCGTGTGCTGCGCCAGACCGCAGCTGCGCACGACATCGGTCTCGCGCTCGAGCCCGCGCTTCCCAACGGCGAGCTCGCGATCGAACGCGTCGGCTCCGGCCAGTTCGCTCTCGAGGTGCATGGCAAGTCGGCGCATGTTGGCCGGGCATTCGCCGATGGCATCTCGGCGGTCACGCCGCTGGCCGAGCGCATCGTCCAGATTGCGAAGCTGGCCGATCCGGACAACGGCCGCATCGTGAGCATCGGTCCGCTGCGCGGCGGCAACGCGACCAACGCGGTGCCCGATTCGGCGTGGGCGTGGGGCAACGTGCGGTTCCCGACACCTGACATCGGCGACGAGCTCGCAGCTGCGCTCGATGCCATGGCCACGGCGGAGGACGCCATGCCGCGCGTCGTCGTGCACCGGGCGTTCAGCAGGCCGGCCAAGCCGATGATCCCCGCGACCGAGCGGCTCGGGCTCGAGGCGCGGGCCGCGGCCGAATCGCTCGGCCAGCGTTTACCGTTCGCCAAGACGGGGGGCGTCTGCGACGGCAACCAGATGCAGGACGCCGGCCTGCCGACCATCGACACGCTCGGTGTGCGGGGCGGCGGGCTCCACACGCCCGATGAATGGATCGAGCTCTCGAGCCTCGTCGAGCGCTGCCAGTTGCTCGCGGTGCTGCTGATGCGGCTCGCAAACGGTGCCGCCGCGACGATCGCCAGGCCCGCGTAAACTGTTGGTCCGCCGCGTCCGATGATGATGTCGTGGAGCGGGCGGATGGGAGCTGCGCGGATGACGGACACGCTGACCGACGGGATTTCGAGCAAGACGGTCGGTGGCCGGCTGAAGCAAGACGCACAGATCACCGCTGCGATCGACAGCATCGTTGATCGCACGCGTGAGCTCTCGGCTGAGATCACCGACATCCGCCCGGCGAACCCGGAGCTCAAGACCGACTACGACCAACTGCTCGCGACGGCGGCCGATGGCAAGGGCCGGGCGCTGCTGTATCCCTATATCGGTTCGGGTATCGGCAACGGCCCGCTTGTCGAGCTCGCCGACGGCTCGGTGAAGTGGGACATGATCACCGGCATCGGTGTTCACTTCCTCGGTCACTCGCACCCGGGCATCGTCCGTGCGAGCGTCGAGGCCGGCCTCGAAGACACCGTCAAGCACGGCAACCTGATGTCCGGCAACGCGGCGTACGAGTTTGCCGACACACTGCTGACACAGGCCCGCAAAAACTCCAAGCTCAACCAGATCTTCGTGACGACATCCGGCGCGATGGCCAATGAGAGTGCTGTGAAGGTTTGCTATCAGAAGCACGCCCCGGCCAGCCGCGTGCTCGCGTTCAAGCACTGCTTCATGGGCCGAAGCGTCACGATGTGCCAGATCGGCGACTCCGCCGGCGGCCGACAGGGCATACCGCTCACCACGCAGGTCGACTACATGCCATTCTGGAACGACGTCGCGGTCGAGAAAGTCGGCGGCCCGACGGCGTTCATCGAT
>JBCCQU010000069.1:0-8771 GCA_039208875.1 Planctomycetota bacterium | reverse complement strand
CGCGATACGGCAGCGTCACCATCGGCGGCAGAGCGGTCGCGTATTCGTACGCACCGATGTCAACGCCGTCGCCCACGGGCCTCGCGATGCCGACCATATCGATCACCACGCCGTCGCGATCAGCACCCGCATCAATCGCGGGCGACGCAACCTGCAGGCTGAAGTCGTCCGTCCCCGCAAAGTGCGGATCGCCCAGCACAACGTTGCCACCCGGCGTCCCGATGATCGGCCCCGCCGGACCGAGCGAGTTGTCCCAGTACAGATTGTTCGACTGCGTGATCGTCGCCCAGTTCTGCTTGTGCTTCTCGATGCCGTAGCCATTCGTGTGTGCAACGATTGTGTTCGTGATGTTGGCACCACCCTTGCCCAGATAAATGCCGTCCGAGCCCGTGCGCACAATCGTCGAATTCCGAATCGTCACCGAAGGCCCGAGGCTGCCAAGTTCGACGCCGCGCGATGACGTGTCGTGAATCACGCAGCCGTCGAGTATCGCCTCGCCGCGGTTGAACTTGATGCCGTACTGCGCATCACGAATTACCACGCGATCGAGCGTCGCCCGAGTCTGCTTGTTCAGCGGAGAGTTCACGCCGGCGCCGGCAATGTCGTGCATCGTCACGCCTGTCAGCGTCACGTGCCCGCCGTCCAGCTTCACCGCATCGGCACCGCTGTTGCGCAGCGTGCCACCGATCATCGTCAGCGTGCCACCCTGATTCACCTGAATCAGATCCTGCGCACCACCGTGCACGACGCAATCAATAAGCGTGACCTCAACCCATGTCCGTGGCACCGCGATGACATCCGTGGTGCCTCCGATGAACTCGCACCGTTGAAACCGAACATGCTGTGCGTCTCGCATCGACAGCACGTTGCCGGTGTTGCCCCGCAGCACAAGATCCGCGAATCGCACATGGCTGACACCCTGCACGTTCACTAGGCCATGTTTCGACCTTTCGAGGATCACCGACCCGGCGTCGCCGGTCTGCGCCCCGGTGACGTCGCCACGAATCGTGATCGGATCTTCAGCCGTCCCTGTGTTCTCCGGCTTCACACGGCCCTCGTACGTCCCCGCGCCGATCCAAAGCGTGTCGCCAGCCTGCAGTTGCCGCACCGCATGCTCGACAGTGCCCCAAGCCTGCGCCGGCGATGTCCCCGCATTGCCGTTGTCGCCGGTTGCGCGCACGTAATACGTCGTCTGCCCCGCAGCCACCCCATGCGCGCACAGTGTTGCAACGCAGCAAAGCAAAGCCGTCATCCATCGCGTGCGCATGCCGTCGCTCCTCAGCCGCACCGGCGGCTAGAGGAAACATCGGATCGCGATACGCCATGTTCTCATCTGCTGCGTCCGCGAACGTGTCAAGCTGCGACGCCTCTGCAACCCGCGACGATTACGCAGCCGCCGAAACCGTCCGAGAAGCCTCAGTCCTCACGAAGCGATGCCGAGATCGAGACTTCCTGCAGCCGCACACTCGCTCGGTCCAAGCCCTCTTTCGCAGCGTGCATCTCATTCGCATCGACGCTCCGCCAGTCGCCCTCAGCCTTCGCTACCATCGCCCGCAACTTCTCGACCATCGCATCAAGCTCCGCCGCATAGCTCGGCTCGAGCTCATCGCGGAACTTCTCCAGCCGCTCACCGATCCACTTCAGATCTAGCTTGCTATTCGTGATCAGATCCACCACCCGGTGCCTTGTCATGTCGTCGCGCGCATGCTCCAGGCTCTCCGCCTCCATCCGGTCCACCTCGTCTCGCGTCAGACCGTGGTTGGGCACCACCTGCAACTGCGCGCGCTTGCCGCTCCGCCGCTCATGCGCCGAAACGCTCAGCACGCCGTTCGCATCCACATCGAACGCCACCTCCAACTGCGGCACACCCGCCGGCATCGGCGGCAACCCCTGTAGATGAAACTCCCCAAGGCTTCGGCAATCCTCCGCCATCTCCCGCTCACCCTGGACCACGTTCAGCTTGATCGACACCTGACCGTCGACACTCGTCGAGAACATCTCCGTCGCCCGCGCCGGCACAGTCGAGTTCCGAAAGATCAGCTTCGCCGCAGCGCCGCCCGCCGTCTCGATGCCAAGGCTCAGCGGGATCACATCCAGCAGCAGTGCACTCCCGCCGCCCGGCTTCTGCCCAGCCAAGATGCCCGCCTGCACCGCTGCACCCAGTGCCACCACCCGATCAGGATCGAGCGCGGTGTAAGGCTCACGCCCAAAGACCTCAGCCACCCGTGCGCGCACCAGTGGCACCCGCGTCGACCCGCCGACCAACACCACCGCATCCAGATCCGAAGCAGACACCTTCGCATCCCGCAGCGCGCGCTCGCATGCAGCAATCGTCCGATCCACCCAAGGCCTCAGCATCGCCTCCAATTCATCCCGCGTCACCGTGCGCTCATACGTGGTCGTCTCGTTCACTTCGATGCGCACCGTCGCCGAGTCTTGCGCACTCAGTTGGTGCTTCACATCTTGTGCAAACTGCCGCAGCGCGCGCCGCGTGCCGGGCGGAAAGCCGCTCAGCGTGTCGTCGCTTTCCGGCAAGCCAAGCTGCGCGCGCACTTCGCCCGCGAACAAACTCACGAGCATCTGGTCGGCATCGTCGCCACCCAGCCGCGTATCGCCCGCCGTCGACAGCACCTGAAAGAACGCCGGCCCATCGCTGCCGTCGGCCGCCGGCGTGATCCGAAGCACCGACACATCAAACGTCCCGCCGCCCAGGTCATACACCGCGACCATGCGCGCGCCGTCGCCATCGCCCGCCCCGAGTCCATACGCCAGCGCCGCCGCGGTCGGCTCGTTCACGATCCGTACGACTTCCAAACCCGCGAGCCGTCCGGCGTCCCGCGTCGCCTGCCGCTGCGCATCGTCAAAGTACGCCGGCACCGTGACCACCGCCCGGCTCACCTCTTTGCCGAGCGACTCGCTCGCCCGCCGCTTCAGTTCCCGCAAGACCGCCGCCGACACTTCCTGTGGCGATAGCAGCTCCCGTGCGCCCGGCAGCGCCACCCGAACCGTCGCGTGCGCACCCTCGCGCACCTCGTAGCCGAGCGACGACGCCTCGCGGCCAACATCCGCGAGCGATCGGCCCATCAGCCGCTTCACGCTCGAGACCGTCGTCAGCGGAAACTCCACCGCCCGCTCGGCTGCCTCGGCCCCCACAGCCTCCACGTGCGCATCGCCCGCGTCATCCACCGCATATCGCACCACGCTCGGCACAAGGTCATCGTGCAGCACGCGCGGCCCGGCTTCGTCAGCCCACGCCGCCACGCTGTTGGTCGTCCCAAGATCGATGCCGATGATCGCGTCACTCGCCCGGTCGCTGCTCGCGTTGCTCATGCAGCACGCTAGCGCTCGCCGGCTCCCGCGGCCTGCTCACGCAGAATCGTCTGCTGCACGCTCTCCACATCCACCGTCCGCTGTTCAATCCACGCCAACCGCGCCAGCTCGTCCACCAGCCGATACGCCGCATCGTCCGTCGCCAGATCGAGCGCCGCGTGCCGTCGCAGCTCGTCCGCCTGCACATACACCGCAGCGATCGGCCGATCACGACGCGGATCAAACGTGTTCACGTTCTCGATGCGGCCCGCGCCGTCCAGCACGCCGGTGGTCTGCGCGAGCTGCCACACCCGCTCCAGTTGCGTCTCGTCCAGCCGCCGCGTGATCCTCGGGAACGAGCCCGGCGTCGCGGAGTCACCCACCGCTGTGCGCAGCACGCCGTCCGCTTCGATCACGTATCGAGCCGGCCGCTCCGCCCGAGCCCGGTCCTCGAACGACAGGCTTTCACCCGGCCGCAGCTCGGCCTCGAACACCGTCACGCCGAGGCTGAAGTCGCGCGGCACCGTGCCAAACGCAGCTGCTGTTCCAGTGGTTCTAGCCCCGCCAGCGCAGCCCGTAAGCACCGCTGCGAGGAGCGCCATCACCGCCAACGTCAGAACCATCTTTGTGCGCGCGAGCATCAGCACAGCCTAAACAACCGTCGCGCTTTCATCCGGTCGGCCTCTCCCAGTCCCAGTCCGCGTCTTTGTGCAGCACGCCCGACGCCAGCTTCACACATCGCCGGCACACCCACGCCTCGGCGTGCATCGGGCTCTGCCACATCGCCTCGTCCCGCTGCTCGCGGCACATCGTGCACATCGGCTTATCCGCCCGCATGTCCATCCGCTCGAGCATGAGCGCCGAAAACGCGAACCGCAGACACCCGCCGCAGATGCACGCCCCCTGATGGCCCTCGATCATCGGCACATCGTCAGCCCATTCGCGATGGCAGAAGTCGCAGAGCACGTCCGACATCCGCACGTCGGCCTCGTTCGTCCCCGGCTTGCGCATCGCTAGCTGTCTCCGCTGCGCGCGCCCGCAAGCTGGTGCTGTGCAAGCTGCCGATACACCTCGCACCTGCCCAGCAACTCATCGTGCGTGCCGATGTCCGCGATGCGGGCCCGGTCCATCACCACGATGCGATCGGCATCGATCACCGTGCTCAACCTGTGCGCCACTGTCAGCGTGGTTCGGCCGTGGCTCAGCTCGGCCAACGCCTCAGCGATCTTCGCCTCGCTATCCGCATCGATCATGCTCGTCGCTTCGTCGAGGATCAGGATCGCCGGATCGCGCAGCATCGCGCGCGCAATCGCCAGCCGCTGCCGTTGACCGCCCGAGAGCGTCAGCCCTCGCTCACCGACCAGCGCGTCGTATCCGACATCGAGCTCAGCGATGAAGCCGTCCGCGCGCGCACGCTCCGCCGCGTCACGCACTGCCGCCATCGATGCGCCGCGCGTGCCATATGTGATGTTCGACGCGATCGTGCCGGCAAACAGCACCGTCTCCTGCGTCACCACGCCGATCTGTCGCCGAAGCGAACGCACCGAATAGTCGCGGATGTCGTGGCCATCGATCAGCACGCTGCCCTGCGCCGGGTCGAACAGCCGCGGCACCAGGCTCAGCAGCGTCGTTTTGCCCGAGCCATTCGGGCCGACCACCGCGATGCGCTCGCCGCGGGCGATCTGAAGTGTGACGTCGCGCAGTGCCGGGCGCTCGCTGCCCGGATACGCGAACGTGATCCGATCAAACACGAGCGAGCGTTCATGCCTCGGCAGCCGCGGCAGGGCGCGATCGTGCCCGGGCTCGGGCTCGGCTGCGAACAGTTCCTTGAGCCGCCCGGCCGCTGCGCTCGAGGCCTGAATCTCGTTGATGAGTCCGGCCATCGGTCGCAGCGATGCGCCGGCCACGCCGAGGCTCATGAGCGCGGCCACGAAGCGGTCGGCCTGCAAATCGCCGTCGAGGATCGCCTTGGCTGCGATCACCGCCAAGCCGCCGACCGCGAAGATCGAGATGAGTTCGAGCAGCGGGCTGCTGAGCGCACGAGCTGTGCGCGCGCGCAGCATCTCGCGCATCACCTGGCGATTGATCCGCTGAAAGCGTGCAGTCTCGCGGCGTTCGGTCGTCGACGTCTTGACCACACGCAGGCCCTGCAGCACCTCGGTCGAGGCCGAATACAGCTCGCCCTGTGATCGCAGCGCCGCACGCGATGCCCGCCGGATGCGCTTGCCGATCTTGCGGATCACGACGTTGAGCAGCAGCGCGACCGGGATCGCAACGAGCGTGAGCCGCCACTCAATGATGACCGCCGCGACGAAGGCAGCAGCACCCTTGGTGATCTGCGCGAGCGCCTTGCTGAGCAGCGCTGAGAGTCCGCCGCCGAGCGCGCCGGTGTCGTTGACGATGCGGCTGACGGTGTCGCCCGAACCAGCCGTGCGCGCATCGTGGCCGATCGCAGCCAGCGGCATGCGCACCACCGCGGTGAATGCACGCCGACGGATGTTCGTCATCGTTCGGAACACGACCGACAGCGACATGAACTGGTGCATGAAATTGGCGACCGCGCCGAACAGCGTGAGCAAAGCGACGAAGCCGACGAGCAGCAGCACCGAGTGGTACGGCGACGACGGCAGCACCTCGAACCACGACGCCGGGATCGTCAGCCAGCCGATGCCGGCCGCCGCCTCGCTCGCGATGGCGTCGAGCCCGCGGGCCTCGCCCGATGCCGAGTTGAGGATGGTGTCGAGGATCGGGGCGATGGCGACGAGCCCGGTGCCGAGGCTGGCCGCGCTGATCGCAGCGAACACGACCGCCCAGGCCACGGTGACGCGGTAGCGCAGCATGTCGCGGGCGAAGGCCCAGAAGGCATCCAAGCTCGGCGGTCCCGGTGCTGGCCACGCGACAATCCACGCGGCGGACGGACATGGTACGACGCGAACGGCGCGGACACCGCATACTCGTCAGAACGATGGCAGAGTCCCCAGCCAAACCCGAACTCGGCGAGCTGTTGCCGGAGCGGCCGCGCGTAACCGCTGTGGTGCCATGCTTCAACGCGGCTGAGGATCTCCGCGCGGTGCTGCAAGACCTCGCGGATGTGCAGCGGGCTGCCGGCGCCGAGCTCCGCGTCATCGTGGTCGACAACGCGAGTGAGGCGGATGTGTCGGCTGCGGAAGTGCGGTCGGTCTTGGGCGATGCGGGCTCGGTGCTCCGGCTCGCGGTCAATACGGGCGGCTCGGGCGGCTTCAACGCCGGCATGGCCGAGGCGCTGGCGGACGGGCCGGACCTGCTATGGCTGGTCGATGCCGACGCTCGGGTAACAGCCGAGACGCTGGACGGGCTGATCTCTGCGTTGCGGGCAGATGTAGGACTCGCCGGCGTCGGGCCGGTGCTGTGCGATCCGCTGACCGGTGAGCCGCACGAGGCGGGCGGGAAGATCAATCGTCGCACTGGCAGGCAGCAGTCGGCCGCGATGAGCGCCGATGCCGCGCGCGCCGCCAAGGCGTTCGATGCCGATGCCAATGTGCTGCGGTGCGATTACGTGGCTGCGTGTTGCATGCTTGTGCGCGCAGCGGTGGTGCGCGAGCACGGCCTCATGCCGCCGATATTCCTGAACGCCGATGACGCGGCGTGGTGCATCGGCCTGCGCGCGCGCAGCGGCCTGGCGTTCGGCTGTGCTGTCGATGCGCGCGCACGGCATCCGCGGTTCACCGGCTTTCCGACCGGTGCGCGCTGGTACGCCGCGAGGAATTGCCTCGAGCCAGCCCGTGCGCTCGGGCTCGGCTTTGGTGCGAGGCTTCGGTGCGCACTGCACGAGGTCGGCCGGGCGTGCAAGCTGGCGTTGGTCGGGCGGGATGATCTCGGCAGGCTGCACGTGCGGGGGCTGCGCGCGCAGGTGCGCGGCGAGCGAATAGGACCGGCCGACGCTGACGAGATCAGCTTTGATCGGTTCGAGTCGACTGACGCAACGCCGAACATCGACAGCTTGCCGGACCAGGGTTTGCTGGCTGCGACGTTCCGTGCGCTGGTGGTTGGCATACCCGCGCGGAGCATGGTGCTGCATGCAAAGCCTGAGCGTCCGGCGTGGCTCCCGGCCAAACGCGTGACGTTTATCACAGACAACGGCGATGTGCTGGAGCGAGAACTTACGCGGCGTAGCACCGTCGGCGCAGCGGTTGTGTTCGCTGTCGTTGGTGTGTGGCTCGCGCTGCGCGCAGCGATGCAATCACAGCCGATGCCGTTGCCGGATGCCGAGGCTGTGCGCGCACTGGCACCGCGTGTGCGCACTGCGCCGCTGTCGCTCTCGATCGTCGTGCTGAGCTTCAACCGGCATGCTGCGCTGCGTGAAACGCTGACTCGACTCGGCGATGTCGGTGCGCACGAGATCGTCGTTGTCGACAACGCATCGACCGATGGGTCCGCCGACATGGTCGAGCGAGAGTTCGCGGCTGTGCGGCTGATCGCGCTTGACGAAAACGTCGCGATCGATGGCTTCAACCAAGGCGTGCGCGCAGCCACGGGTGATCTCGTGCTGATCCTCGACGACGACGCCCGGCCCGATCCGGCAGCGCTCGCGGCGGCGGTGGATCTCCTCGGCGAGCGCGGCGATCTCGGCGCGGTCACGCTGCTGCCGGTGCATCCCGCGACGGGCGTGAGCGAGTGGCCGTTCGGCGATGCGCAGCCCGGCCCGCGCGACGATTGGCCCGTGATGGGTTGCTGCAACCTCGTGCGGCGTGACGTGTGGCTCGCGGTCGGTGGCTATGACGCGTCGCTGTGGCTGTATCGCAACGACACCGATCTGGCGATGCTGATCCTCGCGGCCGGCCTCGGCGTGCGCTTCGATCCGGCGTGGAAGTGCGAGCACGACTCACCGGCTGCTGCGCGCAAGTCGGTTCGTTGGTGCGAGCTTGCGACGCGCAACTGGTTGTGGCTCGCGCGTCGGCATGGTCGCGGCGCGAGCGGCATCATCGGTGCGGTGCTTGGCGTGCTGCGCGCGCACATGGCGGCGGGGTTCAGGCCCGCGGCGCAGCTTGCAACTGCGGCAGGTGTATGGCGTGGGCTGCGGCATCGGCCGAAGCCGATCGTGCCCGGTTGGCGTCGGTCCGACGGCCGCGCATTTGCACGGTTGGTATCGCTCCAGCTGCGCGCTCGTCGCGGGCGATGACCAGCCCGAGCAGGTAACGCCACTCGGCGTATCGGTATGGGATGTTGTGCGCATTGTGCAGTTCGCGGATGTCGGCCAGGCCTTGCTCGGTGAGCTGATGCTGCCAGTCTTGTGCCGATGCATCGCAGAAATATGTTCGGCAGCCGAGCGGCTTGATGGTGTGCGCGGTACACAGGTTGCCGGCTTGGAAGGGACAGCCGCCGCGGGCCTGGGCGTCTTCGAGCGGTGTGCGCGCGAGCGGTGTGTCGAGCCTTGCGATGGTCAGTGCTGCTTCGAGACCGGTGACGTACAGCCGATGGCCGGT
>JBCCQU010000068.1:0-8827 GCA_039208875.1 Planctomycetota bacterium | reverse complement strand
CAAACGGAAGCGACGCATTCGGATCGGGGACGTGCTGGGCTGAGGCGGCGCCGGCGGTGCAGGCCAGGGCGAGCGCTGTGAAGAGACGACTCTGTGAAGCGGTCATTGGTTCCAAGCTCCCTCAATCTTGACGACGCGGCGCGTGTGGCCCGCGTCGGATGTTTGCTGCCGGTGCGCCCGGTTCTGCCAAGAACCGGGGCTAGGGTCTTTGCCCCCAAACGGGAGGAACACGCGGGAGGAAATTGCGTTGTTGTCCCAGGCCCGCCGGAGATACAATTGAGACCCGCTCTCAATGAGGAAAGCGTACCTCTGATAGCTTTGGTGGTCCAGCCGATGCCGCGTCAATTGTCCGCTGCGCTCGGGCAGCCTCGGGCCTCGAAGGTCTGCCCGCCAACCCAGGCAAATATTCAGACTCGAAGATCCGGAAACACATCGTCATGCCCGCAGACCTCGACTCCAGTATCAGCCCAGCGGCCGCCCGCAGGCGGCTTCGGCAACGGCGGAACGCCCGCATCAAAGCTATCCGCAGGCTGCACATGCACTTCGGGCTCATCCTCATGCCGCTGGTGCTGCTCTACGGCGTCACCGGACTGCTGTTCAATCACCCGACCATCTTCGCCGCGGGCACCACAGAGCAAATCTCCGAAGACATGCTCGCCTCGCTGGTGTGGCCCGAGGCAGAGGCCGTCGCGAACAGCGCAATCCAACAATTGGCCGAGGCCGGAATCGAGGTCGAGCGGGCTCCGAACGACAAAGCCGGCTACGAGGACTACGTCATTATCGATTCCACCGGCACCGACGAGCGCCGCCGCTACCGAGTCTGGCCGAACGATTCCTACGGCACCGTGCGCATCACGCCGACCACCGACGCCCGCGTGTCGCCCTTCCCAAATCGCCTCGAGCCGTTTGCAGCCGACCTGCTCCAATCGCTGGCAGACGACATCGCCGAGACAGACGAGCAGCAGGGGGCGAGGGTTCGCTTGGCACCCGGCGTTGAGTTCGCGGTGATGCTCGACGGCAAGAAGTGGGTGCTCGAAGTTGATGGCCGCGACGGCCGACTCGATGCCCGGCCCGTGTCCGAGCCCACCCGTCCCTACGACGTGCGCACATTCCTGACGCGGCTCCACCGCTCGCACGGCTACTCGCGCGACGACAGCTCGCGTTGGCTCTGGGCTCTGGCTGTCGACGTGACCTCGTCGATGATGGTGTTCTGGGCGATCTCAGGCATGATCATGTGGTGGCAGATTAAGCCCACGCGAAGCCTCGGCATGGCGTTCGTCGTGCTCGGCGTGATTGCCGTGTTCGCGCTCGGCTGGGCCATGCTCCGCGCGATCTACTACTAACGATCGCCGCAGCCGAGATCATGCACCACCGCTGGCCGATACCCGCGACACCTACGCCGCTGCTTTGGGCCCGTCCGCAGCGGACAGGCGCCGGATGATCGACTCGGCCTGCTGCAAGATTTCGGTGGACTGGCAGACATGCTCCTGCGTGCCTTGTGCCGACATCACAGCCATCTGCGAAGACGACGAGAGCATCTCGAGATGGGCTGCAAAGTCGCGCGTGGTTGCGCTGATGTTTTCGATCTGTCCACCGGCGGACTCGAAGCCCGCAGCGGCCTCAGCCACAGCTGTATTGATCTGATCGAGCGCACCGATTGATTGCTCGACGAGCGACATGCCGGATGCGACCTGACCCGTCGACGCGTTCATGTTGTCCGCAGCCACGCCGACATCGCTCTTGATGCGCATCAGTGAGTCGCGGATGCGTTGCGTCGCCTCGACCGTGCGATCGGCCAGCTTGCGGACCTCGTCGGCGACCACCGCGAAGCCTCGGCCGTGCTGACCTGCGCGCGCTGCCTCGATGGCTGCGTTAAGCGCCAGCAGATTCGTCTGGTCTGACACATCATCGATCATCGCCACCAGCGTCGTGATCTCTTCGCACTGCTCGCTCACCGCGCTGATCTGAGCTGCCGACCGTTCGATGCGCTCAGCGATCTCCGACATCGATCGGCCGGCATCGCCCGCGACCGACGAGCCCTTCGAGACCGACTCGCGTGCGCACGCTGAGCGCTCCACGACCGAGGCGAGCGTCTCCGCAGCTCCATCGGTGGCAGCGCAGATGTCGCGGATCTGCAAGCCCATGCGCTCCATCTTGGATGCCTGATCTTGCATCTCGGTTGCCACTTCGCGAACAGAATCGTTCGAAGAATCGCCGACCTGCAGAAGCTGCGAAGTGATAGTCGAAAGCTCGTCGAGTGCACTGTGGAAGTGGCTGATGCCCGTATCGTGCAGCTTCAGATGCTCGGCAAACTCGCCGGCGTGAGGTCCGTCGCAGCGCACTCGCGCAATGCCGAGCGACAGCCGCTCAAGCGGCGCACGCAGCTCGCGCTTGCCGCGTTCGAGTCGCGCGATGCCGCTCTGCGTCAGTGCGGCTGCGCCCGTTATGCAGCCGAGTGATGCGAACAGGCCGAGGTCCGCGCCGAGTATCGCGATCGCGAAAATGCCCGCAGCCGCGAGCGTGAGTGCTCCGTTGATCGACCACTTCACAGCGACGCGGTGAGCAAGCGAGAAGGCCCATACCGCAACAAATGGCAAGCCGATCGCTGCGAGTGCGGCCTGCTCCGGTCCGACAACCACCCCGACCGCCACAAGTGATGCCAGATAGACGAATGAAGTAACGCCGCCGCGTATCGGCGTGACATCGAATCGGCCGGAGCGCCGGCGATCGTGCGTATGTCCCTGCCCCGATTGGTTGCCGTGGTTGTTACCGTTCATGCTGCTGCCTCCCAACTGATGTGCTTGCCCAGGGCGCTCCGAGGAAGCTCGGCGCCGAACGTGTAAGAAGTTGGCCTTGCCGGAGCATCGAGCGATGCCGCCGCGTGCGCGCGCAACTGTGTTTGCAGTTCCGTCGCAGTGATGGCGTCGTCGCTGGGTACGACGAACGCTGCGAGCCTTGGTCCGTTTGCGTTGTCGACGAGACGAACCGAGCAGTCGCGCACGCCTTCATGAGAGCTCAGCACCGATCGCACATGCTCGATCGAGACGTTGACGCCGCCGATCTGCACAGCTGCGTCGTGCCGTGCTGCCACCATGAAGGTGTCGTCGCCGAGCCAGTCGAGGTGATCGACAGCTGCCGAGCGCGCACGCTGTGCGTTGAGCGCGGTGAACGCATCGCAGGGTTGCGTGCGCACGCCGAGTGCGCCGGTCTCTGTCGCGCCGTAGATATCCGTGAGCTCATCCAGCCCGGCATCGAGCAAGCCGAGCCAGGTGTCGTCATCGATTGTTTCACCGGAGCTCACGCCGGTCACGCCGTCGGCAAAGGTCAGTCCGCTGTCGAGCAACTGCCTCCACGCGAACGGCGTCGCGACAATGTGATCGCCGGCCCGCAGCGTGCGCACAACAGAGGATCGTGGCGAAAACTCACGATCGAGCACGGGCACGCCGAGCGTCTGCGGCACGAGCACGGTGTGCACGAAGCCGAACATGTGGTGGCTCGGCACCAGCGATATCACCCGCTGAGCACCGGCAAATTGTGACGCAAACCACGCTGCTTCATCGAGCAGCATCGCCCGTGCGTGCTGAACCCGCTTTGGTGTTCCTGTCGATCCCGATGTTCGGAACTCGATGTGCGTCGGTTCGCCGCCCGGGCCGGCTGTGCAGAGCGAGGCCCACGCCGGGAGGTCGCGATTGATGAAAAGGCGGTCTTCGTCGCCCGTCTCGTGCAGGCAAAAGAAATCGCTGACAGCCGCGGCAACGGCGGTCAGCTCGAGTGAATCGATCCCGATGCCCTCAGCACCGAGTGATGCGTCGTCGTCCCACGCAAGCCGATCGGCGCGCTCAAAGGTGCCGCGCCTCAGAGCAGCCATCTCGGCTGCCATGAGCGATTGCACGACGCGCGAAGTGTGCTGTTCGTGGAGCAACGACACTGTGTGTGCACCGGTCTCAGAGCCGCTTGACGAAGACCCAGATGGAGTCGCCCGACACAGCGTTCTTCATGTGGATCTTGACCTTGGTCGGCTGCATGTTGAAGTCAAAGATGTACTCGAACATGGTGTTGAGCGAGCCGCTCTCCACGCCTTCCTTGAATCGGCCGTAGAACTCGGGGCTCTTGGTGCACGGCGCAACTTCGTTGAAGAAGTTCTTGCCGACCACAGCCTTCGGATCGCGGCCGGTGATCGCGCCCTCCGCAGCGTTGAACTGCAGGATCTTGCCGGTCGAGTCGAGCTCGATCGCTCCAAACGCGAGATCGTCGATCTGGCCATCGTTGAGCGATGTCAGTGCGTTCTCGATGTCGTCAGCGCCAAACTTCACGGTGTTGAGGGCGGTCATAAGTGATCTCCTAATTCGATGAAATGGTCACGCCTGTGCGCACCACCGCTATCGAACAAAGACACCGCGCCCTTGACATCGCAAGCAACGAATTGGATTGAGTGTGCGCCTACAGCGCGTCGTCAGCGTGCCGATGCGCGTAGTCGAGCGACCGCAAATCAAGGTCGAGCCGTTCAAACGCATCGAGGACGCGATTGGTAAAGAATCGCGTGGGCTCATCGATTCCAAGATCCGCTGCGATCGCTGCGAACTGCTGTCGCTGTTGCTCGAGTCGCGATCGCACCGTTGATAGCCCATTGCCCTTGGCCATGCTGCTCTTCTCCTATGGACTCAACATGAGGCTGCGAAGCGGCGATGCAAGCACCAGCGGGATTACGCCGAAGCGTTAGGTGTTTTCTGAATCGGCCTGTAACGCGTGGGCAAGGCGTGCAAGACGTGCGACGCGTGCCGTCAGCCACGCCCTAAAGCGCGGGTGCTGGCATTGAGCGTTGGCGGCTGCGCACCGATACCGCGTCGCAACACAGCCCGATGCACAGCGAGACGCACGCAAGCCGAGCCACGGAGAACACACATGCCCCGACGCACCACCCGAAGCAGCAATGATGTGGCCACGAAGATCACCGACATCCGTCGTCAGCTCGAGACGCTCCCGTCCGCCGAGCTTGTCGAGCTTCTGAACCGAGTCCGTGATGACGAGGCGCAGCGTGTGCTGGCCGGTTTCGACGAAGCGTGGGATGCGGTCAGGGCTGCAGCCGATCAGCACTACGCGCTCACGGGGTCAGCCATTCCGGCGCCCGCGACGATCGACGAGGTCTTCGCGAGTGATGCAACGCCGGCAACGCGTCGCGAGCAACGGCCCGACGCTTGGTACAACCATGAGATCAGCTTTGCGGTGCGTGCGTTCGGCGACGAAGGCGCGACAAGGGAGTTCATCGGCAACTGGATCACCGCTCGCGGCGGCGACTGCGACTACGCCCGCCGAACGATCCTGCCGCAACTCGTCGAGAGCGGCTTGCTTGCGCACAACGACGACGGCGTGTTCACGCTCGCCAATGCGCAGACCGACGCGTGGTACGACTTCAACGTCCTTGGTTTCATCAACAGCCGCGACGCCGCCGACTTGCCGACCGCAGCCGACATTCATAATTACATCATCGAGCAAGGCGGCCACGGCGTCGAGGTGTTTACGACCGTCCTGCCGCGCCTGCAGTCGCTCGGCCGCATCACCGAGCGTGCGGACGGCTTGTGGGACACGACGACACGCCGGCCCGACGCGTGGTACGACTTCACCATTAGCGCGTTCATCGAGTCGAGTGATCCCGCATCGCCGCCGTCGACCAAGGACGTGCACGATCACGTCATCGAGCGGGGCGGCCACGGCGTGGTCGCGGTTACCGAAGCCCTGCCACGCCTGCGTGACAACGGCATCTTGACCGAAGTCGAGGACGGCCGATGGGACTCTGCCCGCCGTAAGCCTGAAGCGTGGTATGAGTTCCAGGTCATGTCGTTCCTGAACGAGCTGGATGACGACAGCACAGCGTCATCCAAGCAGCTTCACGATTTCGTCATCGAGCAGGGCGGCCATGGCGTCGAGGTTGTCGCGGAGGTCCTGCCGCGGCTCCGCAGCGCGGGCCGAGTCAGCGAGGTCAACGACGGCGAGTGGGCGCCGACCCATCGCCGACCCGCGGCGTGGTACGACCACGTTGTGATGTCGGCCGTGCGCGCATGCGATGCAGATGCGCTGCCGACGCTGAAGCAACTGCACGACACCGTCATCGAGCGTGGCGGCCATGGTGCGCTGGTCGCGACGGAAGTGTTGCCGCGTCTGGTCGAGGCCGGCGAGATCACCGAAGTCGATCACGGCGTATACGACGTCACGAACCGGCGTTCGGACGCGTGGTACGAGCAGACCGTGTATTCATTTGTCGAGCAGGCGGACGACGCGGTGACGACGATGCAGGTCTACGAGCACGTCATCGAACAGGGCGGCCACGGCTCGCAGATCGTGCAGGAGGTTTTCCCGCAGCTCGTGCGTTCGGGCCTGCTCAACGAAGTCGACGACGGCACATGGGAAGTTGGCAACGGCATACCGCTCGCGCTGCTCGAGACGCAGACGCTCCGCACCATTCGTGATGCGCGCACCGATGGCGCATCGCTCGAGGATTGCCTCGATGGCATGGATGAGGACCTCGCCGATGCAGCATTCGTGCAGCCCGTGCTCGATGCGTTGACAGCAGCCGGCACGATCGAGCGCGACGAGTCTGACGACGAGCCGCGCTATCGCATGCCCGGAACAATGACGCGGCCACGGCGCGCGGCAGCGGACAAGCAGCGCACGCGTCGCCGGCGCGCCGCCTGAGACTGATCTCGCACGCTTCTCGCCGAGCAAGCCGTTGATTATCGGGCGGTGTTTGGCGAATGCCAGCCTCTTCCCCGGTATCGCGATGGTCGCGGCTCGCATCGGTGGCATGCACCTAGAGTTGCGTTCGCTTCAGGCGACCCCGCGAAAGGATCCGCGGGCCAACTCTCGGCGGTTAGCCAGCGTGTGGGAGCGCCGGCCGGCCGGACAAGGTGGTCGAACCGAACAGAGCCGGAGGCCCGATGGGCACCCAGCTTGTTAGAGCCGCAGTCGAGCGGGCGCGACGCCTTGCCGAGGTGTCGGTGTTGCTGTTGGTCACGCTGCTTGTCGTCGGCTCGGCCATCCTCACCAAGCACGCCACGCACGCGCCGGCCCTCGCTGTTGTCGATCGCCGGGCAACGCCGACGCAAGTCGTTGCAGCTTCGACCACTGCTCAGCCAACGGTCGAGATCGAAGTCGAGTCGGTCGATGTCTCCGAGTACGACGCGGACCTTGCCACCGAGACGCGTTGGTTCAACGGCCGACCCATCCGGCCCGCCCGCGTGCTGTGGATGACGGTGACCGCGTACTCGCCCGATGCCCGCTCGTGCGGCATCTTCGCCGACGGCAAGACGGCCACGCTGCACTCGGTGTGGACCAACGGCATGAAGCTTGTCGCAGCCGACACGGACATCCTGCCGTTCGGCAGCATGCTCAGCATCCCCGGATATGACGATGGCCGCGTCGTGCCGGTGCTCGATCGCGGCGGCGCGATCAAGGGCATGCGTCTCGATGTGCTGTACCCGAGCCATGCGCGCGCGAGGCAGTGGGGCGTGCAACGGCTGCCGGTCGTGCAATGGGAATACGCGGACGGCCTGCCGCCCGACAACCCGCGTGCCTTCCGCTAACGAATCGTCTTGACGAGCTGGTAGCGCGAGCGACCAGTCAGGCCTTGCAAGCGTCCTCGACCCGCTCCGTAAGCTCGCGGCATGTTCGCACGAGCGCTGCGGCCTCCGCATCAAGCTCGGCCCTGCGCGTCGCGTCTTCGATGGACGGCAGGTTCACTCGCACGTTCCATGCGCACGCTCGGCACGCAGCCTCCGCGAGCACCGCAGCGATCGCCAGGTCGCTCAGCAGCCAGCGATTCGTGATGCCGGACAGCCGTTCGAACTTGTGCAACGCTGTCTCCGCCATGCGGCAGCCTTGCATCGGTACGTTCGTCGCGGCCTGGATCGCTGCAGCCAACCCGGCCCGCGCAGGATCGCCTTCGTCGAGACGCTGCAGGCGATTCATTTCCGCGTAGGCCGACGCATCGGCCTGGGATAGTCCGAGCCAGTCGTGTTGCATCTGCTTCAGGTCGTCAGCTGCCTGTTGCAGTTCGTCCTCATGCTCCGCCAGGCTCTTCTTGCCGACACTGAATGCGACCGACATGCCCGCGAGCGCTGCACCGAGGGCTCCGGTCACGGCTGCGATGGCTCCGCCGCCCGGCGTCGGCGATTTGCTGGCTGTCGATTCGAGGAGTTTCCCGAGCGGCATCTCGTGCAGCGGTTTCGTCATGTTGTGAGCCTCTCGCTGGTAACCGGAATAGCGCCGCACCGCCCGCGTGTAGGCTGCACAACACCGAGCCATCGGTCCAGCCGTAACGAGTTATGCCAAGCAAGCGCCACGATAGCCTCGACCGCCGCATCCCGCGGCTCACGCTGCGCACGCGGGCAGCCCTCATCATCGCGGCTGCGGTCGTGCAGACATTGGTCGTCGGCCTGGGTTGGTTCGTCACCTTCCGCATTGTGCAGCGTGAGTTTGCCGGCCAAGCCCAAGAACTGCTTATCGATCAGACGAGCGAATACGCCGAGACGATCGCGTCGCTATTCCGCGAAGACGATGCAACGATGGCTGAGTTCGGCAGCGAGAAGTGGGAGAGCTTGCAGCGTGTGATCGAAGGGCCGGCATTGCAGAGCCTGCCGCACGGAGCATTCGCGTGCCTCATCGAGGAGGACGGCCAACTGCTGTGCCACCCGGAGATCCGCGAGAATCAGGGCCTCCGAAATTTCAGCTTCGACGGCATGACGATCCGCGACCGCATCGACGTGGCTGAGGCTTCGTTCTCGACCGACATCGTCGACGCTGGACTCGAAACCGGCGAGACGGTCAGCGGCGT
>JBCCQU010000067.1:0-8830 GCA_039208875.1 Planctomycetota bacterium | reverse complement strand
TGCGGTTGCCGTAGATGCTGTCGAGGAACGCGTTGAGGTTGTTGTTCGAGGCGGTGCCGCCGCTCGAAGTTTCGGAGACGCGAACACCGTCATCGGGGAACGAGTAGGTGATGGTGATGGGGTTGCCGACCGTGCCGGTTGATGGGTTGGTCGCGGTGGACGACCAGCGCGTGATCGGTCGGAATCGCTCGAAGGGTTCATTGGGATCGACCCCGCCGTAGACCAGCGAGCTGAAGGCCGCGATGACTTCGGGATCGGTGCCCGGCGCGAAGCACGGCAGGGCCTGCACGGGCTCGCCGGCGATCACCTTGGCTGCGACACCGGCGATGATGCGTTGCGTCGGAACGGGGAGGCGATCGAACGCCTCGCGGCTGAGGAATTTGCCGAGCTTGGGCCATATCTCTGCGATCTCCTCATCGGACATCGGCTGCATCTGGTCGGGACGGGGCTCGCCGAAGGCAATGTCATCGAGACTCGGAAGCGTGGGCGGCAATTCGCCGCGTTCAGCGAGGCCCGCAGCGACGCGCTGCTTCTGCCAATCGGGCAGTGCTGCGAACATCGCAGCCCTGATGAACGCTCGGCCGTCGTCCTGTTGTCGCGCGGTTAGGTCGACACTGAAGATGCAACCGGTGCATGCGGCCGGACGCTGAAGGAATTGACCATTGGCAGCGAAGCCGGCGCACAAAGAAAGAGCGGCGAGTCTCGAGAAGGGGATCATTTCCTGGGCTCCTTGCGACCGACCGACATCGCGGCCATGCGAACTTCACCGTCACCGCATGCCCCGAGGATGGAACGACCGATAGCCGGACGCCGTCTTCGGTTTCCCCTTGCACCAGCGAATGCCGGCACCGCGGCCCGCCGCGAGAACTCAACGATGAGATGCAGCGGAAAGCCTCATCGACGATTTGACCATGCACCGTTCAGCGTCAACGACACCACCCGGCATAGATCGGACCTTGCAGCCGGTTCGGACGACCGGGCGAGTGGTTCCATTTGTAACGGAATCACAGAACGATCTGACATCAAAAATGCGGGTGTCATCAGCAGCCCGCGAAGAAATTCGTGACGAACCGCGAGAAATCATCGATGTCCAGCACGCCGTCTTCGTTCTGATCGGCCTTGGCATCGCCCGCGAAGAAGGCGGTCACGAAGGCCGAGAAGTCGTCGATATCAAGCGAGCCGGATTCATCGATGTCCGGCAGGCACTCGTCGGCCACGGCTTCGCCGACGACCGTGAACTCGACCGGGGCGAACCCCGGCAGTGTGGGCTCGATGCGAATCGGTGCCAGCTCAAAGCCGACATTCGCGACCGTGACGAATGCCGAGTGCACCCGCGATTCGCCTGCGCTCAGCGTGAACGTCGATTCGCCGGTCGGCAACTCCGGTAATAAGAACGCATTCCCATCTGTGGCTGTGACGGTGTATTCAAAATCGGCGACGCCGTTGCCCCACAGTTCGCTATCGACGAGGTGCCGAACGACGAAGTCGAAGCGCACAAAGCCGCCCGGCTCGACTGGGTCGCTCGTCTCGAACGCCTGCAGCGGCGAGCCGTCGGCCGCTGTGGCCTCGAAGTCTGCCGGAACGGCAAGGTCGAAGTACACCGGGATGTGTCCGCCGTTGTCAGCGAGCGTGCGAAGCGACGATGCGATGACCGGGCCGACCATTGTGTTGCCGGTGGTGCGCAGCGACGAGTTGAACGAGGAGCCGTCGTTGCCCCAGGTGCGATACGAATGATTCGGATCGAGCCACGGCAGCGGGTCACTCGACGAGTACAGCTTGAAGGGCGTGCCGACGTCGCCGATGTATTCGAGTCCGACGCCGTCGAAGAGAGCTTCGGAAATCAGAAGCTGATCGAAGCGGTCGTCCATGCCGCCGCCGCCGATCGGATCTTGGCTGTGCAGGTTGCGGATGCTGCCGCTGTTGTTCCATGTGCCGGGCCGGCTGATGGGATCGAACAAGCGTCCATTGCGTCCGTCGTTTCGGATGAGTTCGGCGTACGCGTCTTCGGTTGAAGAGCGCATGTTGAAGTCGCCGCCGAGGATGATGTGGCGGCCGGCGGGCAGCGTGGCTGCATCGTCGCGCAGTTCCTCGGCTTCTTCGAGTCGTCGGCTGCGATCGGTGGTGGTCGTGCCCGCCTTCATGTGCGTGTTGTAGAGCGAGATGGTGCCCAGCTCTCCGGGGAAGCCGACGAGTTGGATGTCGGAGCGGATGAGATCTCGCGGATGGTTAGGACTGCCGCTGCCTTGCGAGACGACCGTGTCGCCGAGCAGTTGCACCTTGGCTGTTCGATAGAACATCACGACGTCGATACCGCTCGGCGAGTTTCCGAGTTGGCCGGCTGCCCAGTCTCCGGGGCTGCCCGGAGCGCTGTTGAGCGCGTTGCGGAATGAGCTGACCGCGGATGACGTCGTGAACTCTTGCGCGAGGATGATGTCGGGGCACAGGCACCGGCCGTCGAAGACGCCATAGACCACGTTCTGCACGTCTTGCGTCAGACCGCCGGAGAACGTCGTGACATTCCATGTCGCGACTCGCAGACCATCAGCGGAAAGCTCTTCCTGGGCAATTGCAAACGGCGTAATCGAGGCGGCTGCCAAGGCCGGCAGCGTTGACTGAAACAAACGGGCATCCCATGCCATGCGTGATTTCCTCGCTGATATACGGTCCCGACCACACCCGGCCGCTCCGTCGGTCGCCACAGTAGACACGCGCTGGCGCGAGTCTGCACGCGAGCATGACACAACAAAGCCCATCGCAGGCCAACGGCCGTCCGAGAACGCACAAACCAACGAAAGCCCCTGCAAGCACCGTGCAGTTACAGCGGCCGATTGATCTACGCAAAGCCCCGGACGGTTATTGCATCCGAGCGATCAGGGGCAGCCGGGGAACTGCGCCGGATTGAAGAAGGCCGAAACGAAGTCGGAGAAGTCGTCGATGTCCAGCGCGTTGTCGTTGTTGACATCAGCGAGCGGATCAGACGAGAAGAAGTTCGTCACGAAGCGTGAGAAGTCATCGATATCGAGTTGGCCATCGCTGTTCTGGTCGGGCGGGCAAGGATTGCCCGTTGCAGCGGGTACCGCGATCAGACCGCCGAACGGTGTGCTCCTGGCGTTGACGCGGGTGTCCGATACAACGCCGACGTCAGTCTTGACGCCGATCTGCAAGGCGTTGTCGAACGGCCGAAAGCCGAAGTCGCTGACCTCGAGCGCGACGCCGTTGTCCCCAACGACAGTCAGCGTGGCGAGACGAGTCGCGTTGTTGGCGACGTCTACAGCTGCCGGCTCAGTGAAGGCCGCCAAGTCGAGTTCGGTCGCGAAGTCCAGAGCATCCGCAAGCACCGAGATGAAGTAAGCCTCCGGATCCCAGGTCAGATCCGACTGTGCATCGAAGCGTTCGCCGGTGATCGTGCCAAAGACGAGGAGATCGTTGTCGAGCACGCCGGTGGCCCCGGTCAGCGTGGATCGCAGCCCCATCAAGGCCGGCGTTGCTGTGCCGTTCGATGCCGCGACCCAAAGATAAATCGTGTCGCCATCTCTGACCTCGGGAAGAGCTGCCGACACATCACCCGACGTCGGCGTTGTTGTTGCAAAGAGCGTGATGTCCTGCGCGCACGCAGCAGACCACGCAAGCAGAGTCAACAGGCACGCGGATCTTGGTGGCATGCGAAGCTTCTCCGAGTACTGACTGCAGACCGACGAGCGAACGCCTGGGCTTCGGTGATCATCGGCGGTTTTGAGACACGGCCTCACGCCGGTTGCCGATCTGCCACTCCGCCATGCACGCGAGCAGGGTGCGATGTCGACAGCCGGTCGTGTTACCGGACAATCGTGCGTGCCGGCAATCGTCGCGTCGTCGTCATTCATTCCGATGCGAACAAAGCGATAGCCCGATAGACACAAGGACAGCTACGCGGAGCGATCACGCTGTCGAGGCGAGGTACCGGCAATGCTCTATCGACGTGCAACGACTGCATCGGCGCTCATCTCAGCGATAGCGTTTCAGGCATCCGCGCAGCTCATCGCGAACTCTCAGCTCGCTGTGGGCGGTCCGGTGTACGACATCGCCGACTATCCGCCCGATCCAAACGCAACGTCGCTCTTCAAAGCCTGGCTCGACAACGACGGCAACACCCCGCTGCCGCGGCTGACCGTGAACGGCGACACCTACGACGCCGAGTTCACGTGGGCCGGCACGCCGGGCGCTGTCGTCGCTGACGATCAGGACGACTCGAGCTTCACGTTCGGCGACGGGCCAAACGTGTTCACACCGGCCAATCAGGGCGGGCTGCAGACAACGACCGGCGGCAGCGTCGTCTCGTTCGTCACCGACGCACTCATCGACAACGGCGACGGCACCTACTTCGTCTCTGTCGAGTTCGGCTTCTTTGATTCGAGCAACAACGAGATCCAGCCGTTCGTCCCCGATCAGACTTCGTTCGACAACGGCGCGCCGATCACCTCGGTGCAGGGCCGCATCGGCGACTTCTTGTTTGGCAACGAAGACCGCATCGAGCTCGTGCCCGGCAGCTCCGGCCCGCTGAGTCTGCCGATCACGCAGCTCGGGCTGGTCGTCAACATCTTCAATCTGCAGTTCGAGAGCGTTGCCAGCATCGCTGTCGATCCAGCACAGATCGGCTTCCTTGGCGACACCTCGGATCCCGTTGGCTGGAGCGGAGCTGTCAACATCGTTTCCGACGGCGGCCAAGACCTCGCCGGGCTCAACCTCGGGCTCATGCAGTTCAATTGGCTCTTTCAAGCAGCCGCCCCACCGCCCGTGCTGTGCGGCGACGTCAACGACGACGGTGTCTTCGACCTCGGCGATGTCGATCCGTTCGTCGCGTTGCTCTCCGGCGATCTCGGCGCAACCGGCAACGCCGAGGCTGCCGACGTCAATGCTAACGGCACGCTCGACACGCAAGACCTCGCGCTGTTCATCAACGGCCTGCTTGCAGATGGCGTATGCCCTGACTAGCGGCGGCGACGCATCCGCCGCGACTGGTCGCCAAGACTTCAGCCCTGCTTGGCCTTCCAGTCGGCCTTGTATGTCCTGATCGCGTCGGTCAGCTTCTTGCCGAGGTCATCATCGATCGCCAGCTTCTGAGCAAGCTCATCGCGGATGCTCTTGGCAGTGCCGTTGAAGTACGCAAGCATGCCGTCCTCGAACTCGCGGACGCTCGGCACAGGCACATCATCGAGGAAGCCCTTGGTACCCGCGAAGATCGAGATGACCTGATCGGTGACCTCGAACGGCTGATACTGGCCCTGCTTGAGCAGCTCGACCATGCGGCGGCCGCGATCGAGCTGACGCTGTGTTGCCGGATCGAGCTCGGTGCCAAGCTGTGCGAACGCTTCCAGCTCGCGAGCGGCTGCGAGGTCGAGACGCAGCGAGCCGGCGATCTTCTTCATCGCCTTGACCTGCGCGGCACCACCCACGCGGCTCACCGAAATACCCACGTTGATAGCCGGGCGAACACCGGCGAAGAACAGCTCGGGCTCGAGGTAGATCTGGCCGTCGGTGATCGAGATCACGTTGGTCGGGATGTACGCCGAGACGTCGCCCTCCTGCGTCTCGATAACGGGGAGCGCGGTGAGCGAGCCGCCGCCGTTCTCGTCGCTGAGCTTGGTCGCACGTTCAAGCAACCGGCTGTGCAGATAGAACACGTCGCCCGGGAACGCCTCGCGGCCCGGCGGACGACGGAGCAGCAGCGACAACTGGCGGTACGCCACAGCCTGCTTGGAAAGGTCGTCGTACACGAGCAGCGCGTGCTTGGGAGTCTTGCCCTGGCTGCCCTGCCACATGAAGTGCTCGCCCATCGCGCAGCCGGCATAGGGAGCGATGTACTGCATCGGGGCCGGGTCGGAGCTGGCCGCGTTGACGACGATGGTGTAATCCATCGCGCCGTTCTTCTTCAGCGTGTCGACCACACCCGCGACGGTCGATTCCTTTTGGCCGACCGCGACGTAGATGCAGACCACCGCGTCCTCAGTGCCCCAGTACTGCTTCTGGTTGATGATCGTGTCGATCGCGACAGCCGTCTTGCCGGTCTTGCGGTCGCCGATGATCAGCTCGCGCTGGCCGCGGCCGATCGGGATCATCGCGTCAACAGCCTTGATGCCCGTCTGCAGCGGCTCGGTCACCGGCTGACGCTCGGCGATGCCCGGCGCGATGATGTCGATCTTGCGGCGGTGCTCGGTGTCGATCGGCGGGCCGCCGTCGAGAGCACGTCCGAGCGGGTCGACCACGCGGCCGAGCAGTGCGTCGCCGACCGGGACCTCGAGCAATCGGCCGGTGCTCTTGACGACGTCGCCTTCCTTGATGGCCAGCGGATCGCCGTAGATGACGCAGCCGACGGTGTCTTCTTCCAGGTTCATCACCTGGCCCATCACGCTGCCGGCGGTCTCGGTCTGGAATTCGACGAGCTCACCGGCCAGAGCGTTGGAAAGGCCGTAGATGCGGGCGATACCGTCGCCGACCTCGACCACGCGTCCGACCTCGCTGATCTCCAACTCGCTGGCGTATTGCTCGATCTCTTGCTTGATGACGCTGGCGATCTCGTCGGTCTTGATTTTCACAGCCGGTCCTTTCGTAGAGCCCGCATCGGATCGGACGCCAGAGCGGGAGCGATAGCGTAGCCGGCACACACGCCCACGGCAGCATCGAAGCTCCGCCAACCGACCATCTCTCTCGCCCACTCGCTCGCCAGTTTCAGCCCTCGCCCGCTTCCCGCCGCGGTTCGATGTCCAGCCGAACTTTCGGCAGCGAGCCCTCGGGCCGAACGCCCGTCGGCAGATCGAGCAATTCGACCGCTTTCTCGCGCACGCCGGCACGGAGATCATCCAGCGTCAGCGTCACCGTCGCGAAGATCACCTGCTCGCCGCTCGTGATCGGCTCGAGCACCGACGCCGGCCCGACCAGCCGAACCCCCGACAGCACCCGATCCTCCGGCACCCGGACCTCCCACAGGCCCTGCTCGACCGCAGCCACGCGGACATACACCGGCACCGCAGCCACAGCCACCGTCGCGGCATCGCCACCCAGCGTCACCACCACGTCGGCCAGCCGAGGCTCGATCGCCACCTCGCCGACATCGGCAGCGAGCGATCGGGCCATCGCCGACGGAACCAGTTGCACGCCGGCCAGCGTCGTCGGCACGCCCGGCGAAAGGCCGGCGAGATCCTCAGCCGAGAGCCGAGCCTCAACGCGATCGCCCTCTGGCCAAGGCGGATCCATCACCGGCGGCTCGCCATGCCAACGCATCGTCGCCATCTCGCGACTCGCCCGAACCGTGACCCTGCCGCGCAGCCCCTCGGGCACCACCACGGCTACCGGCACCTCCGCCGACTGCAGCTCGACCACGCGAATGCCGAGGCTGGCCGGCTCAGTGCGCACGACCGACACCGCGTCGTCCCGCCACACGTTCGCTGTCCGCAGCAGCTCCCGCAAATCGACGACGTGCTCGCCGGCTGCGATCGGCACCCCGGGCGAGCCGGGCTCGACCAGCACCGGCGCCAACCGAGCGGCATCGAGGCGATCGAGCGACGACGTCGGGCCTTCGAGCGTCACCTCGATACTGACCGAAACGCCGCGGGCGCCGTTGCGAGCCGGCAGCCCCGCCCCCACCCGCTCGATCAGACGCCCGGCCTGATCGGGCCGAATCGTGACCTCCATCGTCTTGGTGACACGCCGAAGGCTCTGGCCCTCCGCAAACACCCAGATGAGACCCGCCACCAACGCGACGATGACCACGGTGCGCAGTTGCTTCACGCTCCGCCCTCCCGCGGCTTGCCGGCCTCTTCGGCCGGTTCATCTTCCACCTTGTCTGCCTCGCCAAACGCCTCCGGCTCCGGCGCTGCGTCCGTCGCGTCGCTCCCGAGCAGGTCGGACAGCGCCGCCCGCAGATCGTCAGCTTCCAACGGCTCGCCGAGTCGGCCACGCTCGGCCAGGCGGATGTTGCCGCTCTCCTCGCTCACCACAACCACGATCGCATCGCACTCGCGCGTCAGGCCGATCGCAGCCCGGTGCCGTGCGCCCATCGTCGGGTCCGGCAAATCCCGCTCGTCGCCCATCGGCAGTTGCACACCCGCTGCATGCAGCCGAGTGCCGCGCACCAGCACCGCGAGATCATGCAGCGCCGTGCCGGGATAGAAGATCGTTTTGAGCAGGCCCGAGGTCAGCTCGGCGTCGATCTGCGTGCCGCCCTCGACGAGGCCCGACAGCCCGACCCGCCGCTCGATCACGACGATGGCCCCGAACCTCGCCTTGGCCAAATACACCGACGAATCCACGACCGCATCGACCACAGCCGACACCGCCGATTGCCCGCCGCCAAACAGCGGCGCCTCGCCCAGCCGGATCATCGCCCGCCGAAGCTCGGGCTGAAAGATCACGAGCAGCCCGATCGCGATGACCGCCAGCAGCCTGTCATAGATGTACGTCAGCCGCGGGAAGGCATCGCCCCGGCCGGCGATCTGCACGATCAGCGTCGCGCCCACCAGCACCAGCAAGATGCCCTTGAGCGCACCCGCTGCCCGTGTGCCCTGCACAAACCGCACCACCACCCACACCACCGCAGCGATGAGCGCCAGCTCGATCGCGACCTCCAGCGGCGAATAGCCGCCGAGGCGATCAAACAGGTCTGACATGGTGCGGAGCAGTTCCAACAACGATCCCCTGCGGCCAAGGTGCCCGTGCAACCTACCATCGGCGATGCCCAGGCGAATCGTCGAGTATCAGCCGACTCCAAACCCAAACGCTGTCAAAATCGTGACCGATCCGCCCCCGTCCGGCGGCATCCGCTCGTACTTCAAGGCCGAGCAAGCCACCGACGACC
>JBCCQU010000066.1:0-8848 GCA_039208875.1 Planctomycetota bacterium | reverse complement strand
GCTCAGATCAACGTCGGCGCCGCCACCGAGGTCGAGATGAAGGAGAAGAAGGCCCGCGTCGAAGACGCACTGCACGCCTGCCGCGCAGCCGTCGAAGAGGGGATCCTCCCCGGCGGAGGTATCGCCGTCCTCCGTGCCCGCAAGGCCCTCGACACCCTCCGCAAGAAGCTCGATGGCGACCAGCGCATCGGCCTCGACATTGTCTATCGAGCCGTCGCTGCACCCATCAAGCAGATCGCCAAGAACTGCGGCCTCGACGGCTCCGTCATCGCCAGCAAGATCGAGGAATCAACCGAGACCAACTTCGGCTTCAACGCCCTCACCCACGAATACGGCGACCTCGTCAAGTTCGGCGTCATCGTCCCGACCAAGGTCGAGCGCGTCGCACTGCAGAACGCAGCCAGCATCGCCGGCCTGCTGCTCACGACCGATGCAGCCATCGTCGAGCTGAAGGACAAGAAGGCCAAGGCACCAGCCGGCGGCATGGACGACGACTTCGATTATTAAGCAAACTATTTACGTCGGCCGAACGAAAGTTCGGTCGATAGTTTAATTCTGGAGCGCCCCGATGAATATATTGGATTACTTTACGAAGGCCGGATCACTCATAAATCTAATTGAATCCCATGTTGTCTACAATTCGATCGACGCCACTAATCCACTGTTCATGAGAGCACCTGATGACGAAGATATCGAAGCAAATTCAAGTGTTCTGATATCAAGCGTGGAGCTTCGGCTGGCTCTGCAACGACTTTCTCAAGACTTTACTGACATCCTTGACGCGTTCAACCTAAATTTTTTATATGATGGTGGGCTCGTTGAAATTATAAGGCAAGTCTACCTATCTAAGCCTTCGAGCGACACCGCTGAAAGCTCCCGGCGACAACTTTACAACATAGGTTTATCCTATAGATCTTTCCGTGAGTCATATTCACCATTCGAAAGACTATTTGTTTCGAACGCAGAAAAAGACCACTTTCTTCAAATTCCTTCAGGGGAATTTTATTCAATTGTAATCGAAGCAGATAACAGCCAGACGACTTCGGCGGACACTGTTAAGGACGTGCTCGAGACGCTCACCGCGATTCACCACGACCTTGAAAGTCTAAACGACAATTCATCGACGCCCTTGACCATCATATCAATTCATTCTGGCTCGCCAATTCGCATCAATCTGAAGGGCAGTGGCGATGCAATTGATGCACTCCGCCGACTCATCATCGATGTTTGGAATCAAATCAGACACTAAAAAGCAGAGCAGGTTCGTGCACGGGCTGCCGCTCTTCGTGAGACCGTCGATACATTGGAAAAAGTTAATGATGCTGTTGAGCGAGGTTCGGTGCGGCAAGAGGATGCAAATGAACTTTCTCAGCGACTAGTCAAGCGTGCCCTTGATTTGCTCGACGCTGGTGCGCGTCCACTGGATATCCTTGCCACTGAATCAGTCGAAAATTCACGCCTCTTACAGGAGCGCAAATCACTGCTTCTAGAAACGGGCGGGCCACAGGATTCAGCTGACGTTGAGGAAGAAAAATTTCAAAGGCCGAAGCGGAAAAAGCAGTCAAAGAAACGATAAACATATGGTTGGCCGCCACGCAGTAAAGGCCCAAGATGCTTCAGGCTCCAATAACAATCGTGTGCGGCAACACCTGTGGCTCTCAGCCTACACCCTCAAGATCATCCGCGGACCGCGCCGAACCCGAACGCGCCGGTCCGCAATCATCACAACATGCCGCATCCGTCTTTGGTCGCACTGGTTTCCAGATCGGTGCGGTCCTCCACCAATCACTCCCATCCGCTATCCCACACCCCAGCCCTCCGCCTGCCTTCTCGGAGCGGGGGCCTCCGGACCGCGTCTGCTTTTGGGGGCGGGGACATCTTGTCCCCGTTTGCCATGTTTAAACCCCATCTCTACGAGCCCGGAGCGCAAGCGACGGGTCACACCCAACGCCCCACCGCCAACCCCTCGACCCCACTCTCTGAACGCGCAAGTACGGTTCCCGGGAGACGCTTTCCCCGCATCACCGGCCAACCGCCCCGCGTATACCCAGATATGCCGAGTTGCCGGTCGAAGATCCGCCTTGCTGCCCTCATCGCGTTGTTCGCACTCCTGCTCGCAACGACCTGCGGAGCGTGGCTGATTTACAGCTTTGTGATCGCGGCGCGTGTCTCCCTCGACAACTCCGATGCCGTCGTCAGCCATAACAGTGCCGCTGCGTGCCTGGCTGACATCATCAAGGCCGGCGACCCGTGGCCAACGTCTATCGACGATCTCGATGCGAGGTTGCGCGAGGCTGCAGACTCCACGTACCCAACGGCGCCCGGCAAGTATCGACCCGTCGCTCCCAGCGTGCCACTTTCCGAGCATCTGGTGCTGCTGCCCTTCGATGAAGTCGTCCTTACCGCTCTGCCGTGCGAGCCGGGCTTTCCGCTCATCGCAGACCTTCTCGACTGCACTGCCGCCAAGACCTACGGCGGCGACGCTCTGCACCAAGCCATGCGAGACCACCCGGACTACTTCGCCCCACCACCAACCCCCGACCCCTCACTCTGAAAGAGGGGGTGCGGGGGATACTTCCCCCTCGCAAGCGAATACCTCCACCACCCAACCAACCCAACCGCCAACAACTTTCTGCACCACATCACCATCAGCCGCGCGCAGTCTCGCGCACCTTGCTCCGATTCCCATTGAGCCGCCCCCGTGCCCCGTTGACAATGCGCTCGATGAGCGAGCCAAACCCAACCAACCTGCCGAGCCACCTCGACCACGACGCCCTGCTCGAAGACTTCCTCGACGGCGGCGTCAGCGTCATCCGCCTCTGCCAACTCCACAGCCTCACACCTGCCCAGCTCGCCCACTGGTCCGAACTGCCCGAGACGCAAACCGCGCTCGCCGCGGTCCGCGCGATCGCAGCCACCCGCGAGCAGACCATCGCCAGTCAGCACCGAGCCTGCGCTACCCATCGACTCGCAGCCATCGCTGCCGACCTCGACACCCCCGCCGAGCCAGCCCGCAAAGCCGCCACCGCGCTACTCCGCACCAGACGGCAGCCCGCCCACTCAAACACCCGCCGCGTTGCCGTATCCTCAGCCACCCAACGAGCCACAGCCCCCGTCCGCGCCTGCATCCAAATCCCGTATCAACTGGCTCCGCATAACCCCGCCCCGCATGAACCAATCCGCCCCACCAACTCCACGCCCACTCACGCCCGACGATGTCACGCTCTACGCAGCCCTCCGCCGCGAGATGCTGCTCGACGCACCGTGGGCCTTCTGCAGTGGGCCGGACGACCCGGGAGCCGGCGGGGCCGACGAGGCTCTCATCCTCCAGCGCCTCGCCCAGCCAGAGACCACCACCTTCGTGATCGAAGATGGCCCGCGACTCGTCGCATCCGCGACGGTGATCCGCCTCGACCGCCGCAAGCTCCGGCATCGGGCTGAGATCGTCGCGGTTTACGTCACACCAAGCCATCGCAACCGCGGCCTCGGCCGTGCCGTCCTGACCGCAGCAATCCAGCAAGCCAAAGCTTGGCAAGGCGTCGAGTCCATTGCGCTCAGCGCCTCATCCAACTCGCCCGCAGCCATCGCCTTGTACGAGTCGCTCGGCTTTGTCGTCTGGGGCCGCGAGCCCGGCGCCATGCGCGTCGGCGACCACACCTACGACGAGGTCCATCTCCAGCTCGCACTGACCGCGTCGCCGTAATCCCACGGCTGTTGGTGATGGTCAGCCTGCCGGTACACTGCGAGTTGGAGACCGTCGCATGGCAGTGATCAGTGTCAGCAGGATGATTCATGCATCGCCGAGTGCGGTGTTTGATCGCGTGGCTGCGGTCGATACCTGGGCTGACTCGATCGGTGCGATCACCAAGATCGAGGTGCTGACGGACGGGCCGATCGGCGTCGGGACTCGGTTCCGCGAGACGCGGGTGATGTTCGGCCGCGAGGTGAGCGAGGAGATGACGCTCGCTGAGCTTGAGCGGCCGACGGCGTCGCAGCCGGGGCGGATGGTGCTCGAGGCGCGGTCGCACGGCTCGTTCTATCGCACGGTCAAGACGTTTCGCGACGCGGGCAGCGGCCAAACTGAATACGCGATGGAGTTCAACGCGAAGCCCGAAGGGCTGATGGCGAGGGTACTCGGTGCGGTGTTGATGCCGATCATGAAGAAGAGCGTGTGCAAGGCATTGGACGGCGACATGGATGATCTGAAGCGTGCATGTGAAACGGCTTGAAGCTGTGATCCCGGGTTTGGTGAGTAGATGAGCGCTCGTTCGAGGTATCGGCCGGGGATGGCGCGGGCGATGGCTGGCGCTGCTGTGCGCGCGCAAGAAATGGGCGGCGTGCTGGAACAGCCGATCGCGGAGACGCCGATCGCGGTGGTCGACTTCGAGGCGACCGGGCCGCGGCCTGACGAGGATCATGTCATCGAGGTCGCGGTCGTCCGGCTTGAGCCGAGCGGTTCGACCGAAGCGGGCGCTTGGTTCGAGGAGTCGCGGGTCGTGCTCGATTCGGTGATCGCACCGGCTGGCGGGGTGGACGACAACGGCGTCGGTGCGTCGCACGTGCACAAGCTGACGACGGACGATCTTGTTGGCGCGCCGGCATTCGAGGCGTTGTGGCCCGAGCTTGAGGCAGCGCTCGGCGGAGCGGTGTTCGCTGCGTACAACGTGCTTGCAGATGTGACGATGCTGGAGACGGCGCTCGGTCGAGCAGCTATTGAAGCCCCACCGCTGCCGACGCTGTGCGCGTTGCGGGTGCGGACGATGGCTGGGCTTGGGCGGCCGGTGGGATTGGGCAAGGCGTCGGCAAAGGCTGGGATTGAGATCGAGGGTCGGCACTCGGCATTGGGTGATGCGCTCGCGACGGCAGAGCTTGTGCGGCGATCGATGGCTGCACTGGCTGAGCGGAACGTGGTGACCTGGGCCGACCTGCGGCGCGTCAAGCGGCACACCTATATGAGAACGCTCGCGAACGGCTTGTGGCCCGTTGTTGAGACGCCGACGGCGTCGGTCGCAAAGCAGCGGCGACAAATTGAAACGCACGCGGCGACGGGCCAGACACAGGAGGCTGCGCATGAGTGAGAAACGCGTGCGTCTGAGTGATGCTGAGTGGCGGGAACGGCTGACGCCGGAGCAGTTCTATGTGTTGCGCGAGAAGGGCACCGAGCGGCCGTTCACGGGCAAGTACAACGGTGAGAAGCGCGCGGGGACGTATCTGTGCGCGGGGTGTCGCACGCCGTTGTTCCGATCGAATGCGAAGTTTGATTCGGGTTGCGGTTGGCCGAGCTTCTTTGAGCCGCTCGAGGGATCGGCGCTGGAAGAGATCGAGGACCTGAGCCACGGCATGGTGCGCACGGAGATTGTGTGCCGGACGTGCGGCGGGCATCAGGGGCATGTGTTTACGGATGGGCCGCCGCCGACGGGCCTGCGGTATTGCATCAACTCAGTGAGCATCGTGCACGAGGATGATGCGGACGGCGACGGGTAATGGACGCATCGGTGCGCACATCACTTGCCGGGATTGATCTCGCGACGCCGGTGCTGCTGGCAGCGGGAACCGCGGGCACGCTTGCGGAGATGGCGGGCGTTGTTGATCTGAGCCGTGTCGGCGGTGTGGTGACAAAGTCGATCACGCGGCGGCCGCGCGACGGCAACGAGACATGGCGCATCATCGAGAGCAAGGCGGGGATGCTGAACGCGATCGGCCTTGCGAATCCGGGGGCGGAGGCGTTCGAGCGTGATGTCGCGCCGCTGGCGGCGGGGTTACCAACCAAGGTGATCGGGTCTGTCGCGGGGTTTACGATCGATGACTATGTGCATGTGGCCGGCATGATGGACGGCGTCGATGCGATCGAGGCTGTCGAGTTGAACGTGTCGTGTCCGAACGTGGATCACGCGAACGCGGAGTTTGGGGCGGACCCGCGGGCGCTCGGTGAGTTGGTGCGTGCCGTTCGGCCTGCACTCGAACGCACGAAGCTGTTTGTGAAGCTGAGTCCGGTGGCGATCGGTACGCCGGCGACGATCGTGGACATCGCGGGTGCAGCGATCGAGGCGGGCGCGGACGGGCTTTGCATCTCGAACACGGTGCCGGCGATGGGGATAGATGTGCGAACGCGGCGGCCGAAGCTCGCGAATGTGACCGGCGGGCTGAGCGGGCCTGCGGTGCACGCGATCGCGGTGCGGCTAGTGCATCTCGTGCATCGCGAAGTGGCGCGCGACGCGGGCGTGCCGATCGTGGGGATCGGTGGCGTGCTGCGGTGGGACGATGCGGCGGAGTTCATCCTTGCCGGTGCGACCGCGGTGCAGGTGGGGACTGGACTGTTCGTCGATCCGCGGTCGCCTGTGAAGATCGCGAAGGGGCTGGCGAAGTGGTGCGCGAATCAGGGCGTGGCGAGCATCAATGAGTTGGTTGGGGCTGTGGAGGCAGGGTGAGGGTCTATCGGTGCCATCGCCCACGGACTGGGTGCGTGGGCTTTGGGTTGGTATCGCGCCTGCGCGGGCGTCAGTTTGATGAACTTGCCACACGATCGGTGGGTTTGCCGCACTCGGGGCAGACGTTGTGCTCGGTGTTTGGGTAGCCACAGGTTGTGCAGCACGCGGCCCGGTGGCGTCGTGTGACGACAAAGACGCGGGAAGCAAGATGGGCTGAGAGCAGCAAGGCGAGGATGGCGAGATAGGTCAACGCGTCGGCCCAGCGTGCCGACGTTTGATACAGCGGCAGCGTCGGTCGGCCGGCGAGGATGGCACCGACGACATCGTGATCGAGTTGAGTGAACTCCCGACGCCACCAGTTGACCCGGTTGAGCTCGAGGTTGTCGACGGCTCGTCTGCCCCATGTTGACGCAACGACATCGTTGAAGGCGGCAACGCTTCGGACGCTCTGTGCGTTGTAGCGATCTCCTCGGCGTGTGAAGACGCTGCCGGTTGCGGAGCCCGCCGTGAACGAGAGTTGATGTCGGCTACCGAAGAGGGACCGGAGCGGCGAGCCGAGCGTTTGGGCGATGGTGCAATCAACGTAGAGCGAACAATTCAAGATCCACGGCGTGAGTTCACGCTGGGGATCTTTGAGCTCGACTTCGAAGTTGAAGGAACCCCACATTGCGGGCGTTGCGTTTGATGCGAGCCGATGGTGATGAACATGGAGCGGCGTGGCTATGCCGGCGGCAATGATGGCTAGGCCGAGCGCAGCAGCGAGATATTGGCAGAGTGCGCGAACATGGCGACCCCCGACGGACATGCCGCCAGATTAGCGACGCTGTGCCTATCGGCGGAGCACGGGGCTTTACGCATCGGCGGTATCGGTCGCGGCGGCACGCATGGCGGCGAGTGAGTCGCGGAGTGATGGCTTTGTGGCGTTGTCTGTCGCACCTGTCTGGATACCGGTGGCAGCTTGTGTTGGGTTGTCATCTGACCCGTCGCTCGCGCCCCCGGCTTGTTCTTCCACGGGCGGGACGCCCGTGCCACGGGATGTTGCTTCGCTGGGCGTTGCGTTGACCTGGCCATCGGCACCGACCTGGTCGAAGCGGACGCTGACGCGGGTGGACACGCCGCGCTCTTGCATGGTGACGCCGTAGAGCCGGTGCATGGCGTGCATGGTGCGCTTGTTGTGCGTGATGACGACGAAGTGCGACTGATCGGTGAATCGCGTGATGGCGTGGGCGAGGCGTTCGACGTTGGCATCGTCGAGGGCTGCGTCGACCTCGTCGAGCACGCAGAAGCAACTCGGCTTGCTGCGGAAGATAGAGAGGAGGAGTGCGACCGCGGTGAGGGTCTTTTCGCCGCCGGAGAGCTGGCTGATCTGGCGCGGTTGCTTGCCGGGCGGGCGGGCGAGGATCTCGATGCCGGACTCGAGCAGGTCGGTCTCGTCGGTCTCGACTTTCTTGGGGCCGTCCGGCGTTTCGACGACCTTGATGAGCGGCATGAGTCGGACTTCGGCCTGGCCGCCGCCGAAGAGCCTGCGGAACATGCCGTCTTTTCCGGCAAACTCGGATTGGATACGGGTGAAGACCTCGCCGAAGCGCTCGCGGCTGGCGATGTTGAGCTTGTCGATGAGATCGGTGAGTTGCTCTCGCGCGGTGTCGAGATCTTGCACGGCGGCTGCGAGCTCTTCGTTCTTGCCGGCGAGCGTCGACTCTTCGGCGATGGCGTCGATATTGACGTTGCCGAGCTTCTTGATCTCTTTGCGGAGTTCATCGACGCGCGGCTGAGCGGTCTCGACATCGATGCGTTCGACATCGCCGGGCTCGATCACGGCGCGGTACTCGGGGTACTCGGCTGCGATATCGAGCGAGAGATCGTCGTTCGTGCGATCCTCGAGATTCTCGCGGCGGACCTCGAGTTCGCGGCGGGTGACCTCGACGGATTGCCAGTCTCGCTCTGCGATGCGTGAGGCCTCGCGGGTGGCAGTGACACGCTGGGCGGCTGTGGATTGCTCGGCGAGCGCGGCATCGAGCGTGGTGCGCAGGCCTGCGAGCGTTTCATCGGCGGCTTTGCTCGCTTCGGCTGCTTCAGCTGCTTCGGTATCGGCGGCGGTGACGCGTTCGCGATGCTCGGCGAGGCGGCCATCAAGCCGTTCGATATCGGCGAGGGCGTTGCGGCGGGCACGATCGGCCTCGTCGCGGGCAAGATCGGAGCGGCTGATCTCTCGCTTGAGGCTGTCGCGTTGCTCGGCGAGGCGGCCGACTTCGACGCGGGCTGCGGAGACCTGCTCGCTGGCGGCGTCGCGCGCGGTGCTGGCGGCGGCGAGTTCGCGTTCGAGCTCGGCGGCGGCTGCGGACTCTTCGGCGTGCAAGCGCTCGAGCGTGTCGGCACGCTCGCGTAGCTCGGCGCGGTCGGACTCGATGCGATCGAGG
>JBCCQU010000065.1:0-8852 GCA_039208875.1 Planctomycetota bacterium | reverse complement strand
TGCCAGCCTTGATGCGCTTGGTCGCGTTCGTCGCGTTGGCTTCGCTGAACTCCGTCCCGATGAAGTCTCGGCCATAGTCGCAAACTGTAAAGCCACCAGAAAATTGCCAGCGAGGCTCTCACCCCGCCGGCAAATGAATATCTTGACTCAGCAGTTTGGATCTGTCGTGAATGCGGCGAATGCTGAGAAGTCGTCAATATCGAGGACGCCGTCGCCGTTTACATCGGCCCGCAAATCACCCGCGAAGAATGCCTGCGGGAATGCAGAGAAGTCGTCTACATCGAACACACCGTCGCGGTTGATGTCGCCGACGCACGAGCCGGTCTGTGCCGCGATGCACAGCATGTCGGCCGTGTTCACGACACCATCGAGGTTGCAGTCATTGCCGATGCTGTAACCGTCTCCGATCGGACCATCGATGTCGCCAGTGGCGATGTTCGGGTCGAAACCGATGAAATCACCGTCATCAACATTGCCGTCGTCGTTTGCATCGCCGGCGAGTCCGCCCTCAATGTTTATGTCGGACGACATCGTAATTGGACTCGCACTGCTCGTCGTAGGCAGCAGAAAGACAAAGTCGGTGGCCATAACACCAACGAATTCCGATTGGTCAATCGCTGGATTCAAGGTCGATCGCACGGTTGCCTGCGTAACATTATTCGCGGGGTCGCATAGTTGCTCAACCACAGGTTGTCCGACAAAGAGCCCAAATCTGACAGTTTCACACGCCGGCTTGGTACCCAGCACACCCCGCAGTTCGTATACAGACGAATTCACGGTCACCGTGACCTCAACAAGCGAGGCTTCGGTAAACCCATCCACTGCCGGATGCAAGAAGAATCCTGCAGAACCATCATCACAACCATTCCCAACAGGACACCTCGCAACAGAGCCGCTCTGGCTGAATTGTGCGTTTGCATCAAAAGTAACAGTCACATAGGGCGACACGCTCGCAAAACCTGGCGAAGGCGTCGTTGGGGTCGCAACCACGGACAACTGGCTATTGGCTTCTGCTTGCGTTTGCATTACGATCTCAGAGCTATTGCCAGACAGGGTACTCGTGCAGCAGGTCGCGCAATCCGCGCCAAACGGAGTTCCGCTGCGCGCAATATCAACGAAGATTTCGCTGATAAATGATGGATTTGTATTTTGATTCCTCCGAATGATTGCTGTATTACCAACCGATGAGGATGCAGGACCGATTACACGCCCATCTGCCGAAGAGTTTGAAAGAAGCGTGCTCGCAGATGTGCCAGCGATATCAAACGGAGGCATAATGGCATTCGTAGCAGTTTCTGAATCATCATCTGGAAGAGGAAACGGCTGCAATTCCGAGCATGGGCTGCCCGGTACTGTTAAGTCTTCGACTAATCCGAGATCCAAGCCATTGAATCGGTGGGAAGCACCAGCGCTGAAATTGCTTGAACTAAGACTCCAGTTCGTCGCTGTATACTGGCTAACGTCAGCAATTGCAGGGTCTCGCCGTGAGCTAAAATTGACCGCAGCAGTAACCGAATGATTTGCACTGTATGTTGTCACAAGCGACGGACACGAACGTCTCTCGTCAAGCGTTTGACACTGGGCAGACACCGCGCTTGTCGCCAGACCCACACATACCAAAATGCCCGCTTTCATAAACAGCCCCTTTTACTCGGCTAGCTACCCACCAGCCTTTGCATACATGGATTGTAACTACGGACAGCGTCCATCAGAGATATTTGCTTACGTTGTTACACAGATTTTGAACATAAACCTGTATATCAAGACCGCATGCGACTAGGTCTATGCACAGCAACGAGTTACCGCGAAATGCGATAACGACATACCCACACCATTAATTCACCAGCTACCGCCGCTTGGGATGGATCGCCGTGCTTGCGTCTACCACCAAGCCCTTGCGCACCATGCCAGCCTTGATGCGCTTGGTCGCGTTCGTCGCGTTGGCTTCGCTGAACTCCGTCCCTATGAAGTCGCGGCCATAGTCGCAAGCCACCACGCCAGTCGTTCCGCTTCCCGTGAACGGATCGAGCACCGTGTCACCCGGCTCGGTGCAGCTCAGGATCACGCGCTCGAGATACACCTCGGGCAACTGATTGTCGTGATACTCGCGGCGTTCCTTGTTGTTGCCCTGCACGCGGCCCCAGTATTCGCCGTACCACACATCCATCGGCACACGCTTGCCGGCCGGCATGCCGTCTCGCTTACTTTCGGTTCGCGGATCGCCATAGATCGCCCGGCGGTCCGACGTCTCCAGCACGCGCTCCGGATGCCACGTTCGGCCGCCGTCTTCGCGCGCACCGATATCAACGTTGCCATTCGCATTCGGCTTCACGAAGTACAACGCATGCACCTTCGAGTTGATGAATCGCGACTTGGTGTTCTGCCCGAAGCGGTAGTGCCACACGCACCAGTTGATCATCCGCAGGCCGATGCTCTTGAGGTGCAGCACGATCTCCGCGACCGTGTCGTCCGGGATGTTCACCCAGAACGCGCCGCCCTCGCGCAAGCCGCGTGCGCACAGATCGAGCCAGCCACGCGTGAACTCCAGATACTCCTCGCGCGGCATCTTGTCGTGCCACTCGTCGTACGCGCGCGACCAATTGAACGGCGGATCGGCGAACACCAGATCAACAGCGCCCGCCTTCACCTCGGGAATCTTGCTGAGCAAGTCGCGGCAATCGCCGACGTACACCCGCGATGAGCCCCGCTCGCCTTTGCGGGCCACGCGCATCGGTGCCGGCAGTCGCCTGGTTGCTGTTGGCTTCATCACCGGCGCGCGCGGCATCCATGCCTCCAATGCTCAAACACTCATCACCAGCCTTATGCCAGCCGACGCATAAGCCCCATGCCATAGTTGAGCGGCGACAGATACAAGTCGATCACCTGATACAGCCCTTCCGCCTCTTGCTGATAGTGATCCAGCAAGTGCCGAGGCCCGTCGTGCCCGCACTGCTCCGGGAAGGTGTCATGCAACAGCACGTGGCCACCCACATTCAGCAGCGGCTCCACCGCCTTGAAGTCGGCCATCAAACCCGGCACCGTGTGATCGCCGTCGATAAACGCGAGATCGATCCCGCCGAGGGCGCGCAGATTGTCGGCCTCGTGCTTCACGTTGGTTGAGCTATCGCCGGGATGGAATCGGCAGTAGTCAATCAGCCCCGCTGCGCTCAGTCGCGACTTCACAAAATCAAGCCGGCCTTCCAGCATCTCGGCGTCGCGCCAAGGCCCCTTATGAATCGGCCCGAAGTCATCGAAGCAATGGATCTCCGCCCCGCCACCCGGGCCAACAAGGTGCTCGGCCCCCGGCTCGGCTGCCGGCTTGCGGCCCGACTCCTGCAACGCCGACGCCATCCAGTGCGTGCTGATCGAGCAGAACACACCGATCTCGACGATGACCCGCGGCTGGAGGTTCCGCACCAGGCCATGCAGCATCAGCCCCGCCTCGGGGCTCAGCGACGCCGGGAACACGATCGGCTCGGCGTACAACGCCTTCAACGCCTGCAGCCAGACCGACTTGGGATTATCCAGATACTCCGGAAACTCCCACTTCCGCGGATGCTTCTCCAGATCAATCAATTTGGGAAAGTGCCCGTGCTGGTCGCGTGGCAGGGGCTGGCGGGCTGCTGCCCCTCCAGCCGCCACCTCAACAGGTTTCCGCTTGGTGCCGAACATCACAGCAATCTAGCCGGTCACGCCGATCCGCGCCACGTGCACACGACTTTCGAGCCAGACCCCAGCCAGACAGCCGCCCGCCGGCCGGCTCTTTTCCACCGGTCCCCCAACATGCGGGTAACCCCTATAGTCCATTTACAAGCCCGGGGTCTAGCGGCTTTCCGCGGGCCAGAGCCGGGCGAAAGGGAAACGCCGATGAAGGTCGTCTGCGATCGAGCTGCGCTGCTGGAAGCGCTCAACCAGGTGTCGGGCGTGGTCGCTTCGCGCACCCCGCGTCAGCAGCTCACCTGCATCAAGCTCACCGCCGAAACCACCGACGAGGGCGGCACGCTCACCCTCGCCGGCACCGATGCGGAGATCGCCCTCCGCCTCGTCATGCCGCGGGTCGATGTCGAGCGGGCCGGCGAAGCGCTCATCCCCGCCGATCGCCTTCGGCAGATCGTGTCCGCCGAGGACCACGAGCCAACGCTCACGCTCGATGCCGACAACGACCAGTGCGTCATCTCCGGCTCCGACGCCACCTTTAAGCTGTTGGGCTACCCGCCAGCCGACTTCCCGCCGCTGCCCACCATGGAGGCAGCGCTCGCCTCCGGCACCGTCAAAGCAACCTTCAGCTTCGATGTCGGCGGCCTCCGCAACCTCATCAGCCGCACGCTCTTCGCCACAGCCCGCGAGACCAGCCGCTACGCCATCAACGGCGTGCTCATGAACCGCAGCGGCAAGAAGCTCGAATTTGTCGCGACCGACGGCCGGCGACTCGCCCTCGCCAAGGCCAACCTCGCCGGCGGCAGCAAGGACGCCGAACCGCTCCGCTGCATCGTGCCCACCAAAGCCCTGCAACAACTCAACAAGCTCGGCGGGCCCGACGACGAGCCCATCCAGATCGCTGTCGGCGAGTCGCAGGTCCTCTTCGCGATCGGTGCCGAGGATACGACCGACCCCGGCCGCGCCCTGCTCAGTTCCAACCTCGTCGAGGGCACCTTCCCGCCCTACGAAGATGTCATCCCCAAGGACCAGGACAAGACGGTCGTCTTCGATCGCGACGTGCTCAGCTCAGCCGTCCGTCGCGCCGCCCTGCTCACCAACGAGGAATCACGCGGCGTGCGGCTTGCCTTCGATGGTTCAGATAAGAAGCTCACGCTCTCCAGCCGAGCCCCCGAGATGGGCGAGGCCACGGTCGAGGTCGAGCTGGCCGAATACGCGGGCGACGATGTCGAGATCGGCTTCAACCCCGGCTTCATCACCGACGCCCTCCGCGTGATCGACGACCCCAAGGTCACGCTCGAGCTCAAGGCGTCGTCCAAGCCCGGCGTCATCCGATCGCAGGGCGATTTCACCTACGTCGTCATGCCAGTGAACCTGCAGTAGCCGCAGGCCGATAAGCACGCATGGTCGCCTCGATCGTCGTCGCCGCCCTGCTCGTCGTCATGCTCGGCGGCCTGATCTACGGCCGATTCGGGCCGGACCTTGTCGTGCTGGGCACCGTCGCCGGTCTGCTCGTCGCCGACTTCGTCATCCCCACCGGCTGGCTCGACGGCCGAACCATCCTCGATCCCGCCGACGCCCTCACCGGCTTCTCGAGCCAGGGCCTCGCCACCGTCGCGTTGCTCTATGTCGTCTCGGCCGCCGTCCGCGAGACCGGCGCCATGACGCTCATCACGACACGCCTGCTGGGCAACCCCAAGACCGCGCTGCAAGCCCAGGCACGGCTCGTTCTGCCCGTCGCCGTCTCCAGCGCTTTCATCAACAACACGCCCATCGTCACGATGTTCCTGCCCGTGCTGTCGAGCCTGGCCAAGCGCACCGGCATCCCCGCAGGCAAGCTCTTCATGCCGCTCAGCTACGCCGCCATCCTCGGCGGCCTGTGCACCCTCATCGGCACCTCAACCAACCTCGTCATCGACGGCCTCATCGAAACCCACAACGCCGACTTCCCCGACCAACCACAACTCCAGGACTTCGGCATGTTCACGCTGGCTGCCATCGGCGTGCCCATCGCGCTGGTCGGCGTCGCCTACGTGCTGCTGTTCGGCCGCCGCCTACTCCCGGGCAGCCGAAGCCCCGACGATCCCGCCCAACTCGAAACACGCGACTACTACACCGCCATGCGCGTCATGCCGGGCTCGTCGCTCGTCGGCAAGAGCATCGCGCAGGCCGAGCTCCGCAACCTGCCCGGCCTCTACCTCAGCCGCATCGATCGCGAAGACGCCACCATCCTCGCCGTCGACCCAGACGTGAAGCTCATGGGCGACGACATCCTCGTGTTCGTCGGCCGCCTTGAGTCCGTCGTCGACCTGCAAAAGATCAAGGGCCTCGCGCCCGCCACCGGCGGCGACACGCACGACGCCTACCGCCCCAAGCTGCAACTCATCGAAGCCGTCATCAGCCAACGCTCGCCGCTCATCAACCGCACGATCCGCGAAGCCGGCATCCGCACCCGCTACGGAGCCGTTGTCGTCGGCGTGCACCGCCAAGGCCACCAAGAAGGCGGCAAGATCGGCGACATCCGTCTCCGCGCCGGCGACACACTCCTCCTCGAAGCCGCACCAAACTTCGCGCAACGCTTCCGCGAATCGACCGACTTCTACCTCGTCAACCAGCTCGACGGCGCAGCCGCGCCACGCCACGAACGCGCCGGCCTCGCACTCGGCATCCTCACCGCCCTCGTCCTCAGCATCAGCATCTTCAACGTGCCCGTCGTCATCGCAGCGCTCACCGCTGCTCTCGCACTCGTGCTTACCCGCTGCTGCACCGGCGGCCAGGCGCGACGCAGCATCGATTGGCAAGTCCTCATCGTCATCGGCGGCGCCTTCGCACTCGGCCGAGCGATGGAAAATTCCGGACTCGCCCGCCTGCTCGCAGACAACGCCGTTGCATGGGCAAGCCCCGTCGGGAGTTGGGCCGTGCTCGCCGTCATCTACGCGCTCACGACAATCTTCACCGCGACCATCAACAACAACGCAGCCGCGGTGCTCATGTTTCCCGTCGCGCTCGAAGCCTCGCGCATCACCGGCATCGACTTCATGCCCATCGCGGTGTGCCTCGCCGTCGCAGCCACCGCCGAGTTCTCAACGCCCATTGGCTACCAAACCAACCTCATCGTCTGGGGCCCCGGCGGCTACAGATGGTCCGACTACACCAAATTCGGCCTGCCGCTCACCATCCTCTGCGGCGTCATCTGCGTCGCACTCGCACCAATCCTCTACACCTAGCAACAGCCGTCGATGCCACCGGCTTTGGTGGCGCCGGCCTTTGGTGGAACCGGTCTTTGGTGGCACCGGTCTCCAGACCGGTGTGCAATTGTCTTGGGGCGGGGACATCCTGTCCCCGGAGCGTGATGCATCAAAATCACTCACTGCCCGGCGGCCAGAGGCCACCACCCCAGCAAACCGTGTATTTGATGGCACCGGTCTCCAGACCGGTGTGTCTCTGCCTGCCATGGCACGAACGTTCCGCCCCACCAACAGCAAGTCGCGGTCCAGAAGACCGCGCCCCATGACCTGTGTCTTCAACGAGCCGCGACCGTGAGGGAGCGGAAACGAGCCGTCGCGCAAGCATCACCCAGCAGCAGGCTCTTCCGCCTTCGCACCCGCAGCCTCAAGCATCGCAGCCAAGCACAACAACTCGCGATCCGCAAACGCCGGCCCAATGAGCTGCACACCCACCGGCAGCCGCTTGCCGTCCACCTCAGCCATTCCGCCCGGCATGCTGATGGCAGGCAACCCCGCTAGATTCACCCCGACCGTGTACACATCTTCCAGATACAACGCCAGCTGATCAGCATCCGCCGATGACTTGCTGCCCTGCTCAAACGCCGGCCCCGGGCTCGTCGGCATGAGCAACGCTGCGCACCCCAGCTTCCCGAACGCCCGGTCGTAGTCGCGCTTAATGAGTCGCCGGGCTTTGAGCGCACGGTTGTAGTACGCGTCGTAGTAGCCGCTGCTGAGCACGTGCGTGCCGAGCATGATCCGCCGCTGAACTTCCGGCCCAAAGCCCTCGCTTCGGCTCCGCATGTACATCCCGAGGAGGTCATCGCTCTCGCCGCGATGCCCATAGCGCACGCCATCGAACCGCGCGAGATTGCTCGAAGCCTCAGCCATCGCCACGACGTAGTACGCCGCGATGCCGTGATCGGTCATCGGCAGATCGACCTCGATCAACTCTGCGCCGAGCCGTTCGAGCCGACTCGCCGTCGCGCCGATCGCGCGTGTCACCGCCGGGTCGTTATCCGAGCTGCGCCCCTGCTTCACCACGCCGATGCGCACCGGTCGGCCGTCGCGCTTGAGCGTGCGCGAAGCAGCAGCCGCGCGCACATCCCGCGTCAGTCCAGGCAGCGCCGCCTCGCGCGCGCTCGTTGCGTCGCGCTCGTCAAAGCCCGCGATGACTTCGGTCACCATCGCCACGTCTTCCACCGTCGTGCCGATCGGTCCGATCTGATCCAGGCTCGACGCAAACGCCACCAGCCCGAAGCGGCTCACCCGGCCGTACGTCGGCTTGAAACCAACCACGCCGCAGAAGCCCGCCGGCTGACGGATCGAACCGCCCGTGTCCGACCCCAGACTCACCGGCGTCATCCGCGCAGCCACAGCCGCCGCCGAACCACCGCTCGATCCGCCCGGCACACGCCGCCCATCCCACGGATTGCTCGTGCAGCCAAACGCCGACTGCTCGCACGACGAGCCCATCGCGAACTCGTCCATGTTCACCTTGCCCACCGGCACCGCACCCGCCGCGAGCAACCGCTCGATCACCGTCGCATCGAACGGCGACCGATACCCCTCAAGCATGCGGCTCGCGCACGTCGTCGTGCCCACACGCTGACAGATGTTGTCCTTGATCGCGATCGGCACACCAGCCATCGGCAACCGCTCAGCGATCGCCTCCGCACCGAGCCCCTGCCCGCGAAGCTCAGCCGCCTGCGCATCGACAGCCGCTGCGCACTCAGCCGCCGCGTCGTGATGCACATCCAGAAACGCAGCGACATCGCCGTCACGCCGGCCGATCGCTTCAAGCGAATCGCGCACGACTTCCTCAGCCGACGCCTCAGCACCCACGACCCGTCTTGCCGCGTCACTCGCGAGCATTACTGCCCACCGCCCCCGGGGCGTGGCCCACCGGGTGCCCCCCGCCCCGGCGGGACCGCCCCACACGGCGCGCGCGGCGCCGGGGCCCTGCGCCGG
>JBCCQU010000064.1:0-8862 GCA_039208875.1 Planctomycetota bacterium | reverse complement strand
GCGACCGCCAACGCCTCGACATCCACCGCCGGGAACAGCCAGTCCGACGAGTACCCGACAAACAGAAACGCCGCAGCCGTCTTCGACAGCGCCGACGCCACCGACCCGCGCGCAGCCGCCAGGTAAAACTCGTCCATCGCATCCAGCATCCGCAGATAGCTGTTCGCATCGAACCGCTTCACGAAGCTACCGCCCTTGTGCACGAGATAGTCGTGCACCGCAAACCGCCCGGGCGAGCCCGACCGCCGACCAAAGCGCCGGTCGTACGAAGGCGACGCGCGATACGTCAGGTGCGCAAGCTGACGCGCTACCGCCAGCCCCGCGACCGGCCCATCGCCGATCTCGTACTCGCCGCCCGCAAACTTGGCATCGCCTATCACCGCGTTCCGCCCGACCGCGTTGAACGCAAGCCCAAACGCATTCAACGCAGCCCCGCACGCCAGCACCGCGACCGACTTCACCCGATCCGGAAACCGTGCCGCCCACTCGAGCGCCTGGAAGCCGCCGATCGATCCTCCAACGACCGTCAGCTTCTCGCGCCCGAGCCCCAGATGCTCCAGCACCCGCGCCTGCGCAGCCACCATGTCGCCGATCGTGACGTGCGGGAATGCTCCCCGCCACAGCCGCCCGGTCTCGGGATTCATAGATGTCGGCCCCGTCGAACCCGAGCACCCGCCCAGCACATTCGTGCACACCACAAAGTGCCGCGCCGGATCGATCGCCCGCCCCTCGCCCACCAGCGCCTCCCACCAGCCCGGGCGGTCATCTGCCCCCGCCCGGGCCACGTGCGCATCGCCGGTCAACGCGTGACAAATCAGCACCGCGTTCGAGCCGTCCGCCGCGAGCCGACCGAACGTCTCGTACGCGACCTCCGCGGGCCTCAGCTCGCCGCCACGCTCCAGCCGCAGCGGGCGAGCCGGCTCGGCAACCACCGCCGAACCGCACACCCAAGGCACCGCCGACGAGCCGCGACGGATCGTGGTTGTCGCCGCTGTCGACTCCGGCACGCCCGCGTCCTCCGTCACATCACCGCTCAGGCCTGGCTCGCAGCCAGCGCCTGCTCCAGATCCGCGACGATGTCGGCCCGGCTCTCCAGCCCGACGCTCAGCCGCACGTACTCCGGCGTCACGCCCGTCCGCGCCTGCTCTTCTTCGGTGAGCTGCGAGTGCGTTGTAGTCGCCGGATGAATCGCAAGGCTCTTGGCGTCGCCGATGTTCGCGAGGTGGCTGAACAACTTGCAGTTCTCGATGAACTTCCGCCCGGCCTCCGCACCGCCGCGGATGCCGAAGCCGACGATCGCGCCAAAGCCGTTGGTCAGCACCCGCTGCGCGCGCTCATGCGACGGGCTCGACGCGAGCCCCGGATAGTTCACCCACTCCACAGCCTCGTGCTGATCGAGATACTGCGCCACCGCCAGCGCATTCGCCGCGTGCTGCGGCACACGCAGGTGGACCGTCTCGATGCCCTGCAAGAACAGGAAGCTCGCGAACGGGCTCAGCGTGCCGCCGAGATCACGCAGCAGGTGTGTTCGGCTGCGGATGATGTAGCTGATGTTGCCGATCGGTGCGAGCGCCTCCGCCAACACGACACCGTGATAGCTCGGATCGGGTGCCGTGAACTCCGGCCAGCGCGCAGCGTCCTGCGTCCAGTCAAACTTGCCCGAGTCGACGATCGCGCCGCCGATGTGCGTGCCGTGCCCGCCGAGGAACTTGGTCAGGCTGTACACCGCGATATCGATGCCGTGATCGAACGGCCTGAACAGCACCGGCGTCAGCGCCGTGTTATCCGCGATCACCGGCACGCCCGCAGCGTGCGCATGCCGCGCAATGCCCTCATAGTCGGGAATGTCGTTCCGCGGGTTGCCGATCGTCTCGATGTAGACCGCCCGCGTGCGCTCATCGACGACCGAATCGATCGATGACGGATCGTCCTGATCGAAGAAGCGCACCTCGATGCCGAGTCGCTTGAGCGTTTGCGTGAACAGCGTCCAAGTGCCGCCGTACAGGCTCGTGCCGCTGACGATGTTGTCGCCAGCCTTCGCGATGTTCAGGATCGAGTACAGAATCGCCTGCTGACCGCTCGACACCGCGAGCGCACCCACACCGCCGTCGAGTTCGGTGAGCCGCTTCTCGAGCACATCCGTCGTCGGGTTCATCAGCCGCGAGTAGATGTTGCCGAAGGTCTTGAGCGCGAACAGATCCGCTGCATGCGCGGTGTCATCGAACACATAGCTCGACGTCGCATAGATCGGCACCGCCCGAGCCTTTGTCGTCGGGTCGGGCTCTTGCCCAGCATGCAACGCAATCGTTCCAAGGTCCAGCGGTGTGCTCTCGATCGTTGTCATCGTGCGATCCTTTCCCGCGGGCGCCTCGCGCCCGTCAGCTTCGTGGTTTGTTGAACTCTGCTGTCGTCTCTCTCTGCCTCAACCTGTCTCTCGTCTCTATCTTTCTGCTCCCAGACTCGGCGTCGCTCTCTCCTCCCAGACTCAGCGACTCCGCTCTCTCTCCCCTCCCCCCTATGCCACCCCCACCGCGACCTCGCCCGCAAAGGCCGTCGCGTCGGCACCCACAAGCGTGCCCTCGTCGCTGCCCAGCCCGACGAATCGGAACGGCCGATCGAGTTGTGCGCCCAGCCGCGTCGCCGCCGGCTGAATCGCCCGCTCCGGCAACGCCAGCGCATCCGCCCACGTCAGCGATCCGTACGCCCTGCCCGCGCCGTCCGCCGACGTCGGCTCGCGCTCGAACACCGAACCCACGTCCTTCACCAGCCGCACCTCGGCGCCGATCGCGTCGCCGACGAACACCGCGGTCAGGTCGCTCCCGCCGCGGCCCAGCGTCACCGGTCGGCCCGTCGCCGTCGTCGCGACAAAGCCCGGCAGCACCACCACGCGGCCCGCAGCCAGCCAGTCCTCGATCACTCGGCCGTTCACCGAGCGAGGCTCGGCGCTCGTCGGCTCGCCCTCCGCCACCAGACCTATTTCCTGCGGCGTCAACGCCTCCGCTTCTATGCCCGCCGATCGCAGCGCCAACGCGAGCAACGCCGCTGCCTCAAGCTCGCCCTGACCGGAAATCTGCGCCAGCGCATGGCCCTGGAATGACTCCGCCCCGCCGCTGGCTACCCACGCCCGCGCGAGCAGTTCATCGGTCCGACCCTTGAAGGCTGAGACCACCGCCACCACCGGCCGGCCCTGCTGCAGCACACGCCGAATCTCCGCAGCCGCATCCGCCAGCCGCTCCGGACCCACGAGCACCGAGCCACCAAACTTCAGCAGCACCGGCTGGCTGCGGTCGCCCTGCTCATGTCCGCCACTGCCGCCCGCAGCCTGCGTTGTTCCATTCCTCGCTGCATTTCTCGTTGTCAGACTCATCTGATGTTCCCTCTTCAGCGGCTTCCGCTGTCATCTTGTTTGTGTTGCTTGCATTGGTCCGTGCATCACTCGGATGCTTTGCAACAACGCCCGGCACACCACGCATGCATGGGTGCAGCCGTCGCTCTTCGCGCTCAGTTCTGGGTGGTGCAAAAACACAAACACCACCGGCCTGAGGCGATTCGCCCGAGCGGTGGTGCCTTCTGCAGCCTGCTTGTCGAGAGGTCTACCTCTCTAGCAATCGACCGCACCCACCGCCCGGGCTCAGCATTCGCATCGACATCATCATCGCCTGGCATTTGCCAGCGACTGATGCCCGGATTGCTTTGCGAGTGGTCGGTGTCATTGCGACGACGTTACCCCTCGACCGCGGCGAGTCAAACGCGATGCAGAAAACTTACGTCGCTGCATTACTTTCATACCCATGCAGGATTCGGGAACAAACCTCACCTCATTGCCCCGCCACGCCGCCTCACGCGGGCTTCCACCCGGCCGCCCCGCGCTTCAGACATCCCCGAAATCCCATCACCAAGTTTCTTCATCGACGTTGAAGCTTGACCTTTGCCTCGACCGAAGTATCGTTCAGCCGTGAGCAACCAGACCTCGCACATGATGAAAGCCAGCAAACGCGACCGGACCCCGGCACCCCGGGCGATCGCGATGGCTTTCGGCGTGTGACGGGCTGACCAACCCCACACATCCGAATCGCTGATCCGATCCCCGGCCTCCCCGGGGATCCGTTGTTTTTCGCCTCCGCACGGTGCGGATGCGTGCCCGCCATCGCTGCAACACCACAAACCAATCCACACCACAGGAGTTCAAGCCATGACAACCAGCACCACCACCAACACCACGACCGAGACCATCACCGCCATCTGCCCCGAGTGCGGCGGCGTCGTCACCTTCGCCCGCCAACCGCTCAACGGCGAGATCGCCACCTGCCCGCACTGTGCCGCTGAGCTCGAGGTCGTGAGCACCGCGCCGCTCACGCTCGCCCTCGCCCCCGAGGTCGAAGAAGACTGGGGCGAGTAAGGCACCACCTCACGGAGACCAAGCCATGCGCATCGCCATGCTCTACACCCGGCTGCGGGTCGAAGAACGGCTGCTGCTCGACGCCTTCCAGGCACGCAGCATCGACGCCGAGCCCATCGACATCCGCAACGTCGTGCTCGATCCCGAGAACGTCGGCCGCTTCGCCGACTTCGACGTTGTCGTCGATCGCTCGGTGAGCCTCACCAGCTCACTCACGACCAACCGCGTGCTCGAATCGCTGGGCGTGCGATGCGTGAACCGTGCAGACGCAATCGAAGTGTGCGCCGACAAGCTGCGCACAACGCTCGCCCTGCAACAGGCCGGTCTCCCGCAACCCCGCATCCGCGTCGCGAGCAATGCCGATGCAGCGCTCGACGCTGTCGAGCAGATCGGCTATCCGGCTGTCATCAAGCCGACGGTGGGCTCATGGGGTCGGCTCGTCGCCCGCGTTAACGATCGCGATGCCGCCGAGGCCATCATCGAGCACCGCGCCACACTCGGCTCGGCTCAACAACACGTCTTCTACGTGCAAGAGCACATCGATAAGCCCGGCGCCGATCTCCGCATCTTCGTGGTCGGCGGGCAAGCCATCGCCGGTATTGCGCGCACAAGCCAGCACTGGATCACCAACACCGCTCGCGGCGCGACTGCTGCCGGCATCGAGGTCACGCCCGAGATCGCATCGCTCAGCGAACAGGCCGTGGCCGCTGTGCGCGCAGACATTGCAGCCGTCGATCTCTTCGAGTGCCCGCAGCGAGGCCTGCTCGTCAACGAGATCAACCACTCCATGGAGTTCCGCAACTCCATTGATACCACCGGCGTCGACATCCCGGGCCGCGTGGCCGATCACGTGATCGAAATCGCCCGCTCCGCCACCCGCCCTTCAAACACCACCGAAGCACTCACCGCCTGAACGCCCCATCCGGACGAGCCGAGACCGTGAGGGAGCGGACACACAAGCCAGGGCATCATCCGAACGAGCCGCGCCCGTGACACAGCGGACACAACAAGCATGACAAACACCGACTCCAACTCGACTCTCCGCGCCGCGGTCATCGGCGGCTCGGGCTACACCGGCGGCGAGCTGGCGCGCCTGCTGATGCAACACCCGTCGATCGAACTCACCGCCATCACCAGTCGACGCCTCGCCGGCAAGCCCATCCACACCGTGCATCCCAACCTGCGCGGCTTCACGCAGCTGCAGTTCGCAACCGCCGACGACGCGCTGAGCCACGCCCAAAATGCCGGCCCGTTCGATGTCGTCTTCCTCTGCCTGCCGCACCGCCGCTCTGCCGAGCAAATCGAGCAATGGCTCGGCGCCGCACGCCTCGTCGTCGATCTCTCCGCCGACTTCCGCCTGCGATCACCCGACGACTACCGCGAGTGGTACGGCGAAGATCACCCCACGCCCGAGCGCCTCGCGACCGCCACCTACGGCCTGCCCGAACTCCACCGCGACGACCTCCGCGCGCTCTCCACCAGCAACACCACACCCATCGTCAGCGGCGTCGGTTGCAACGCCACCGCGATGAACCTCGCGCTGCTGCCGCTGGCCCGCGCCGGCCTCATCGAGCGCGCCATCTGCGACATCAAGGTCGGCTCGTCCGAAGCCGGGGCCGAGCCCAACCTCGGCTCGCACCACCCCGAGCGCGCAGGCACGGTCCGTCACTACGCACCCGCCGGCCACCGCCACGCCGCCGAGGTCAACCAGGCGCTCACGCCCATTCAGTCAGCCGCCGGCGGAAGCGCCTTCACGCTCGACGTCGCGGTCACAGCCATCGAGCTCATCCGAGGCGCGGTCTGCACAGCCCACATCATCCCCACCGAAGCCATCTCGACCAAGCAGCTCTACACGCTGTTCCGCGAGGCCTACGCCGACGAGCCGTTCGTCCGCGTCGTCCGCGACCGCGCCGGCCTGCACCGCCTGCCCGATCCCAAGCACGTCGCCGGCACCAACCTCGCCGACGTCGGCTTCGACGTCGATGAGCGCACCGGCCGCGTCATCTGCATCGCAGCCATCGACAACCTCGTGAAGGGCGCAGCCGGCTCGGCCATACAAGCCGCCAACCTCGCGCTCGGCCTCGACGAAACCGCCGGCCTCAACCACATCGGCCTCCACCCCAACTGACCCACCCAACTGACACACACCAACACAAGCACGATCATCATGACCAACGACAACAACAACCAACGCGGCAACCTCGACTCGCTCATCGTCGTCAAGATCGGCGGCGGCGAAGGCATCGAGCTCGCGCGCGCTCTCAACGAAGTCGCCGAACTTGTGCGCACCGGCACGCCCGTTGTCGTTGTCCACGGCGGCTCGCACGAGACCAACGTGCTCGCCGAGGCGCTCGGCCACCCGCCGCAGACCATCACCACGCCGAGCGGTCGGACCAGCCGTCGCACCGATCGCCGAACGCTCGAGATCTTCGAGATGGCGTACTGCGGCAAGGTCAATAAGGCCGCCGTCGAACACCTCCGCGCCAGCGGCATCGATGCTGTCGGCCTCTCCGGTCTCGACGCCGGCATCTGGATCGGCGAACGCAAGGACGCCATCCGCGCGCGCACGCCCGATGGCCGAACCATGCTCATCCGCGACGATCTCTCCGGCCGCGTCACGCGCGTCGACGCCGCCTTCCTGCGCACGCTGCTCGACCTCGGCCGCGTGCCCGTGCTCACCCCGCCCGCCGTCACCGAAGACGGCATCGCGATCAATGTCGATGCCGACCGCGCAGCCGCAGCGACCGCCGCAGCTCTCAACGCAACCGAATTACTCCTGCTGAGCAACGTGCCCGGCGTGCTGGCCGACCCCGGCGATCCGGCATCGCTCATCGCCGACGCGACAGATCTCGAAGCCGTGCGCGCAGCCGCGAAGGGCCGCATGCAGAATAAGGTTATGGCCGCCGAAGAAGCGCTCGCCGGCAGCGTCTCGCGTGTCGTCATCGGCTCGGCCAACGGCGACGCCCCCATCGCCGCGGCGCGCGACGGCCAGGGCACAACCTTCCGCGCAACCTCACGCGTCGGAGCAACCGCATGACCACCAGCGCCACCAGCACCGCCGAGCCCAACGCTGCACACACACACCCGCCGACCGACGACGCAGCACTCGCCACGCTGCGCGCACTCGTCGGCACGCCGAGCGTCTCGGGCGAAGAAGCAGCAGCCGTGCGCATCTTCGCCGACCACGCCGCCGCGCTCGGCTTCGATGTCGAGATCGACGAAGCCGGCAGCGCCATCGCCACCCGAGGCGACAGCTCAAGCGATGCACAAGAGATCATCCTGCTTGGCCACATCGATACCGTGCCCGGCGACATCACCGTTCGCGAGGAGGCCGGCGAGCTGTGGGGACGCGGCAGTGTCGATGCCAAGGGCCCGCTGGCTGCCATGCTGCTCGCCGCCGCGGGCGCCGACCTGCCGACGAATGCCCGTGTGCGCGTGATCGCTGCGGTCGGCGAAGAAACACCAACTTCGCCCGGCGCGCGCACCGTCGCGCCGCGCTTTCGGCCGAATGCCTGCATCATCGGCGAGCCGTCCGGCGTCAACGGCGTCACGCTCGGCTACAAGGGCCGACTCCTCGCCAAGCTCAGCACCACGCAGCCGGGCGGGCACACCGCGGGCCAGCACGGATCCGCAGCCGACGCCACCATCGACTGGCTCAACGAGGCGCGCAGCATCATCGATCGGCTCAACCGCATCAACGTCGACGCCGCACGGCTCGACAGCGCCTTCGACACCATCACCCACACCGTGCAGCATCTCGGCACGACAACCGACGGCCTGCACGACACCGCCACCATCGACCTCGGCCTGCGACTGCCGACGTGGATCTCGCCACAGGAATTGCAAGCCGAACTCAGCGCGCACACACCGGCCAACACCTCGCTCGACTTCGTCGGCCACGAGCGCGCGCACTGCACCACGCGCAACGATCCCGTGGTGCGCGCACTCACCACGTCCATCCGCGCCGCGGGCCTGACGCCTCGCCCCAAGCGCAAGACCGGCACCGCCGACCTCAACGTCGTCGCCCCAGTCTGGAACTGCCCCATCGCTGCCTACGGCCCCGGCGATTCATCGCTCGATCACACGCCCGATGAACGCCTGAGTCTCGATGAATACCTCGCGTCCATCACTGTCCTGCGCCGTGCGCTCGAGACGCTTGCAGAGGAACTCACCGGAACACCCAACGCATGAGCAACGGGCCGCGCAATCTCGTGCAGAAGATCGCCGCCCGGCACCTCATCGGCGGCGGCGATGTCACGCCCGGCTCGTTTGTGCGCATCAAGCCGCGACGCGTGATGTCGCACGACAACTCCGCAGCCATCATTAACAAGTTCACCGGCCTCTTTACAACCGGTTTCGCTCCCACCATCGCCGACCCAACCCAGCCCGTCATCTGCCTCGACCACGACATCCAGAACCTCACGCCCGACAACCTCGGCAAGTACGCACGCATCGAGAAGTTC
>JBCCQU010000063.1:0-8903 GCA_039208875.1 Planctomycetota bacterium | reverse complement strand
GGGGCGCGGTCCTCTGGACCGCGACACGGGCGGGACGCCCGTGCCACAAGAGGAACGCTGCCACCAAATACGTCGGTATCTCTCGCGGTTTGCTGGGCGGGTAGGCTGTGCGGCTCAGGAGGCCCCATGCCGACCCAAGACGTGACCGCGGCCCGCACGCTCTCCAACGACGATCTGTACCTGTTCAACGAGGGCAACCACCGGCGGCTGTATCAGCACCTCGGGGCCCGGCTCGGCGAGCAGGACGGCAAGGCCGGGGCGTTCTTCGCCGTGTGGGCGCCCAACGCTGAGCGCGTCACCGTGGTCGGCGACTTCAACGGCTACAACGCCGATGCGAACGACCTGCATCCGCAGCAATCCAGCGGGATCTGGGCGGGCTTTATCGAGGGCGCGCAGCACGGCCAGACGTACAAGTTCGTCATCCGCAGCCGCCATAACGGCTACGTCGTCGAGAAGACGGACCCGTTCGCGATCCACACCGAGACGCCGCCGCGATCGGCTGCCAAGCTTTGGGATTTGTCGTACGAATGGGGCGACCGCGAATGGATGGATGCGCGTGCGAGCCAAAGCTGGTTCGAGCGGCCGGTGAGCATCTACGAGATGCACATGGGCAGTTGGCGTGCGGTGCCCGAGGATGGCAATCGGCCGTTGAACTATCGCGAGCTGGCTGAGCAACTGCCGGCGTATCTCAATCACATGGGCTTCACGCATGTGGAGTTGATGCCGGTGATGGAGCATCCGCTGCTGCAGAGCTGGGGCTACCAGACGACGGGGTACTTCGCGCCGACGAGTCGGTACGGCTCGCCACAGGACTTCATGTATCTGGTGGACAAGCTGCACCAGCACGGCATCGGTGTGATCCTTGATTGGGTGCCGAGCCACTTCCCGCTCGATCAGCACGCGCTGAGCTTCTTCGACGGCACGCACCTGTTCGAGCACGAGGACGACCGCAAGGGCTATCACCCCGACTGGACGACCGGCATCTTCAACTACGGCCGGCACGAGGTGCGGAGCTTCTTGCTCAGCAGCGCGTACTTCTGGCTCGACCGCTATCACGCCGACGGCCTGCGCGTGGATGCGGTCGCGAGCATGCTGTATCTGGACTACTCACGCCGCGACGGCGAGTGGATACCGAATCAGTTTGGTGGTAACGAGAATCTCGAGGCCATCGAATTTCTTAAGCAACTAAACACCGCCGTGTACAGCGACTTTCCGGGCATCCAGATGATTGCGGAGGAAAGCACCGCGTGGCCGGGCGTGAGCAAGCCGGTGGATGTCGGCGGGCTCGGTTTCGGCTTCAAGTGGGACATGGGCTGGATGAACGACACGCTGCGCTACTTCGAGAAGGAGCCGGTGCATCGCCGCCATCATCACAACGATCTTACGTTCCGCGCGATCTATGGCTTTACGGAGAACTACGTGCTGCCGCTGAGCCACGATGAGGTGGTACACGGCAAGCAATCGATCGTCAGCAAGATGCCGGGCGACGACTGGCAGAAGTTTGCCAACGCGCGGCTGCTGCTGGCCAATCAATGGTGGACGCCTGCGAAGAAGCTGCTGTTCATGGGGTCGGAGTTTGCAGCATGGGACGAGTGGAACTGCGAGCAGAGCCTCGCGTGGCACCTCGCGCAGTTTGACAGGCACAAGGGCGTGCAAGAGCTGGTGCGCGAGCTGAACCGCGTGTATGCCGAGTTCCCGGCGATGCACAGGTTCGATTGCGATCCGGCCGGGTTTGAGTGGATCCATCACATGGATGACATCAACAGCGTGACGGCGCTGTTGCGGAAGGACGACGCCGGGCAGACAGTTTTCTGCGCGTTCAACCACACGCCGGTGCCGCGGCCGGGGTATCGCTTTGGCTGCCCGTTGCCGGGCCGATGGGAGCGCATCCTCGACACCAACGAGACGCGCTTCGGCGGCTCGGGCGACCCCGACCAGCACGAGCTGTATTCGCAAGAGCAGGGCGAGCACGGCAGGCCGATGTCGCTGGTGATCGACTTGCCGCCGCTGGCCGCGGTGGCGTACGTGCATCGGGGCTGACGCCGGAGCTGAGCGGTTTACTTCGTGCCGGCAAGCTTGCGAACGGTGAAGTCGAAGTTCTTCACCATGCTCGCCTGGATGCCGTAGACGACGCCGGCGTAGACCGCTGCCGAGACGCCCGCACCCATGAGCAGCGCGACGCGCGCTGTGCTGAGGCCGCCTGTGCTGGCAGCGGTGCTATCGAGCGCCTCGCCGGGCGAGACCAGCGCGAACAGTGCCGATGCCGGGTTGGATGCTGCGAGCGCGGGGCCGATGACTTCGAAGTCGATGCCGGATCGCCAGCCGCAGGTGCCGATGACGCCGGCAACGATGCCGACGACGCCGACCGTGCCGACGACGCTGGAGATGGTGCCCTTGCTCTTGAGCGACCATTGCAGGCCGATCATCACGCAGAAGGCTGCGAACGGGATGCACACGAGCGCCGCGACGATGCCGGCCTCTGGCAGCACAACGGGCGTTGCGTCGCTGTGGCCGGCCAGCGCCGCGACGGTGACGCCGTCGCTGCGCCCGAGGCCGCCGGTGAATGCGTAGAGGCCGGCAACGGCAACCGTGCCGACCGGCACCGCGAGCAACGGCAACAGATACGCGATGAGGCCCTTGAGCTTGCCGGACAGATACGACGCGGGCGTGATGGAAGTCGTGAGCAGCAGGTCGAGCGTGCCGTCCTCGCGCTCGCGGCTGACAGCGGTCGCAGCCATATTCATCGCGACGAGCGTGATGACCGCCATCTCGCCGAGGATGGTGTAGAGGATCGCGAGCCGGAACGTGGTGTGATCGAGTTGGCCGGCGTGATACCACGCGACGAGCCCGAGGCCGAACAGACCACCGAGCACGACGAACGACCAACGCGCGATGATGCGGAACAGCGTGCTGTTGCGTGCGGTGGCTTCGCGCCAGGCGATGGGGTTCTGGCCGACGGTGCGCGGCGGGCGGAACTCGGCACCGGAAGCGCCGAGGCCGAACATCTTGCGATACCACGGCACCTTGGACGACGACTGGCCGGACACAAGCGTTTGCAGGCCGCCGGCACGCACCGTGAGCGAGCTCGCGAGGATCAACGCTGTCGAGAGCAACAGGCTGCCGTAGCACCATGCGCTCACGGGGTTGGCGATCCACCAGGCGTCGCCCATGTCGCCGCGGGGATAGGTCGCGGGGTTGAGCAGTGCGCGGAGCGCGAGGAAGGGGTTGAGGCTGGTGAAGTGCGTGACGCCCTCGCCGGCAGGGCCTGCGCCGCCGCCGGAGGCGCGGATGAAGGCGTCGAGTGCTGCGGTGATCGCGAGGTACGTCACAACGCCGACATAGAACGTGAACACAGCCCGGCGACCGGCGAGACGGCTGACGCTCAGGCCGATTGCGATCACACCGACGAGCACAGCTGCGCACGCGGCGACGCCGTAGCTCGCGAAGATGGTGTTCATCGGCACGCCGCCGAAGACCTGGATGAGCGCGAACAGCGGCAGGCTCGAGAACAGCAGCGCGAGGATGAAGAACAGCCGGCCGAAAAGATTGCCGAGCACGATCTCGGTCGGGCCGAGCGGCGTGGTGAGCATGACCTCCCACGTTTTCGGATCGGCCTCTTGCGAGATGGCACCGGCCATGAAGACCGGCGCCAGCACGCAGATGAGCCCGATCTGCAGATACGCCACGAAGATGAAGCTCTGCGAGCCGGCCAACGCGAGCTCGCGGTAGTCGATAGCGCCGCTGCCGCCGACCGTGGTGACGAGCTGCCACAGCAGCACGAGGATGACGGCTGCGAGATAGGCCGAGCGGATGTAGAGATGGCGTTGCCGACGCGAGCCGTTCTGAACCAGGCGCACCGCGATCGGATTGGTCGGGCCGAGCCTAAGGAACCATCGAAGCAGAACGGGCATGCAGCGAGCGTACCGGTGAGAAGCGGAGCGAGTTCAGGAATCGCAAAGCGAACTGAGTGATCGAACTGGGCGACCGAACTGGGCCATCGAAAAAGCAACGGTGGGCCTTAGCTTTCGCCGAGGCCCACCGGGAGATGAGGACCGGGCACCCTGGCCGAAGCCGGAGCACCCCGTCTGGAGATTGTCCCCGCCTAACGCGGGGCATGTCGAAAGCACTGCGTCAGCAGCGGCTGGTCGCTGCGACCTCGTCGCCCTTAGTGTCGCCTGTTGTTTCGCACTCGCTTTGAATGTCGCGACCACCTGCAAACCCGCCGCGCCGACCGTCACGCGAACGCAACGGGGCACCATGGTCCAAATTGGACAGCGCGGCTGTGGCCGTCATGTCGTGTCTCCTCGGACTCCTCGCACGCCAGATCGCCAAGACGGTCCGCATGCTCTGTGGAGGCTATCACCTCGTGGGCGTTGGCGAAATGATTTTCCGAGAGAATCGACGCGTGACGCAGCCGCCGTGATGCGCACAAACCCAAATAAAGACCGCACACCAAAGCGGTGTGCGGCCCATGTGTGAATCAGGATTTGCAGATCGCCCGGTGCTTACTGCGGGCAGCCGGCGAACTGGCCCGGGTTGAAGAAGAAGGCAACGAAGTCGGAGAAGTCATCGATGTCGAGAGCGCCATCATCGTTCACGTCGGCGATGGTGTCGCCGGCGAAGAAGTTGACGACAAAGTCGGAGAAGTCATCGATGTCCAGAGCGCCATCTTCGTTCTGATCCGGCGGGCACGAGGTGTCGCCCGGGATGAACTCGAGCACGAGCTGCGGGCCGCCATTATCGCCGTCGCCGCGGAAGAGTGCCGGAAAGAAAGCAGCGGACGTCGGCACCGCGCGAGCGGTGAAGTGCGATGCGCCGTTGTCGGCCGCGGCCTGAAGCTGCGCGGTGACATCAAACACAAACGGCAGCGCCGGGTAGCTCTGGCCGCCGCTCTGCGTCGGGATCGACTGCCAGAAGAGATCGCCCACGAACGTGCCGGCATCGGTGACATCGCTCAGTTCGGCCACGCCGTTGCCTTCGAGGACTTCGATATCGATCTCACGCGTCGAGGCGCCGCCGGCGTTGTTGTTGGCGAACGTCCCCGTCACGGCTGCGCCGAGAATGGTCGCACCGGCGAGATCCGAGATGTTGAAGTCGGCAAACGCCACATCAAAGTTGCTCGCCGACGCGTTGCGGATAAGCGTGTTGAACGGCGGACTCGCGGTGATCGCGCCCGTCGCCCGGATGCTGAACTGTGCTTCTGCGTCACGCGTCTCCTGCTGCGCCGAAACGCCGGAGACAACACCACAAAGAGCAACCAAAGTCAGTGCACGATTCATTTCAATCAACCCCTTTCGAGTTTCTCACAATCCTCGTCCTACAGCGGCAGCGACCACAGCAAGCCGCGCACCGCTACACGCAAAGACGATCCTCGAAAGCACTGCTGACTTCAAGTAAATTTCGTGGAGAGCTAACGATTATCTGCACGGGCATCGCGCACATGCTTTGCTTTATGCACGCAATACCAATGACCGTTTTATGCGGCAGGGGACTGGTCGGTTTGTCGCACCAGAGCTTGTGCCGCGTTATTCGCCGCAGGCTGCCGGCGGGTTGAAGAACTGGCTGACGAAGCTCGAGAAGTCATCGATGTCGAGCATGTCATCATCATTGACATCAGCAAGCAGATTGCCCGCGAAGAAGTTGAGGACGAACTGCGAGAAGTCGTCGATGTCGAGCACGCCATCCTGGTTCTGATCTGGCGGGCACGGTGCCGCAGCGTCCGACTCGGCGATGACAACGCCATCGCCAAACGGTGCACTGACCGCGACCAGGCCGCCACCATCGGCGATATCGAGATCGAAGAAGTCGGCCTGCGGCACCGTGACGCTAGATATTAACTCTAGGGTCTCGGCATCGATCTCGAAGATGAAGCTGTTGCCCTGTGCTTGGATGCCGGTCACACCGCTGAGCGTGACCGATCCCGCAGCCGCGAAGGTGTACAAGCGACCGCTTGCCTGATCGACGGCGAGATCCTTCACGCCCGTGCCATCCGGCAGGCCGAAGCTGATCGTGAACTCCTGCACACCGGTCAGCGGGTCGAACACGCGGATCGGCGCACCCTCGGAGCTGAGGTCGGCCACGAAGAGGCGATCGTTGCCGTAGAACGCGTTGTAGATCGGGAACGGATCTTCGTTGTTGTCCTGCACGCCGTTGTCGTTGATGTCGAAGAATGGCACCTCGAAGTTGTTGATGACCGTCCGCGTCGCAACATCGACGATGGCGATCGCGTCATCGAAGACGTTGGTGACCGCGAGCAGGCTGCCGTCTTCGCTGAACGACAGGAAGCCGGGCTCGACGCCGAGCGTGTCGTTGGAGAACTTCGGAATCGACACCGTGCCGATGACCTGCCACGCAGCGGTGTCGATGAACGTCAGTTGATCGTCAGCGCCGTCGGCCGTGACGAGCAGCGAGCCGTCGGGGCTGAGCTTTATTTCACTGGTGGTCTGGAAGAAGCCGGTGTACGACGTCATGTTGCCCGTGGTGAGCTTGGGGCCTTCGACCTGCCGCGTTTGCAGGTTGACGCGCCACACACCGTCGCCGCTCGCGATCACCGCGATGTACGCGTATTGCCCGTCGGGCGAGATCGCGGTGCGGAAGCCGCGCCGGCTGATGTTCACGTTGGTCACGCTGCCCGGCTGGCCGAGGTTGTCGAGGTCGGCGATCGTCACGAACGATTCATCGCCGTTGGGCACGACCGCGGTGCTGCCATCCGGCGAGATGGTCGGATAGAACACGCGCTCGCCGGCCGGGATGTTGCCGACGACGTTGCCCGTCGCAGCATCAATGAGTGCCGCGTTGAACGACGAGTTGTACGCACCGACGATGCGGCTGCCGTCCGCCGAAACATCGAGCACACGCAAGCGATCGGACTCGACGCCCGGGCCCGAGCGTTGCACGTTGAGCTGTCGCGGCGAGCCGTCGACTTCCATGATGACGAGGTTGTTGCCGAAGGTCGTGCTGACCTGGGCAGCCACGTTGGTCGAGGGCGAGACCGCGCCGAGCGCAGGCGACACCTCGTTGTTCACGTTGGAAACAATCGTACCGGTAAAGTAGTTAACAACCGACCCAAAGCGACCGGTCAGGACCGCGCGCTGGCCATCCGGCGTGCTGTTGATGCCGTTGACGCTCGCGGTGCTCAGCAGCGGACCGACCGTTTCGCTGAACAGGTTGACGACTGTTGCCGAATTCGACAACGCCACAACAGCACGCGTCGCGTTGAAGTTCAGACCGATGAAGTTGTTTGAAGTTGTGTTGTAGCCGCTCGGCAGCTCGACGGTGACGGTCCGCGTCAGTGTCTCCGTCGCTGCATCAAACAGCGCGACGTTCATGAAATTCACGTTGTTGACGCGGGTCGTGTACGACACAGCGACGGTCGAGCCGTCTGCTGATAATGCCGCGTCGCGCGAGGGACGCGTTGCCGTTTCGCCAGCTCCCAGAGCTCCGCGGATATCGACCGCGTTATATGCGCCGGTACGAGCATTGAAGAACTGCAGCTTTGGCGGATCGGCGAACGGATCGACCGTTACCACGCGATCGTTATCAAGCACGGTCATGCTGTTGTACTGCCAGTCCTGCAATTGTGACTCGATGCCGAAGCTGAGTTGTTGCGTGCCACCAACCTCGATCGGGCTGACCGCTGTCTGCGTGCCCGTTTGCGTCTCGAAGCTGACGAACGCGCCCTCCGGCGTAGCGACATCGAAGAGAGCCGCGTAAACCACCGCGATCTCCGGCTCACCGCTACCGGGATCAGCGGGCAGCACCTTCACATCCGCGATGCCATCGCCGATGAACAGGCTCCGCTCGATCGCACCGGTCGACAGATTCACGACGGCTGCCTCATCGGCACCGATCAGGCCGACGACAGCACGCGTGCCATCCGGCGTGACCGCCACGGTCTGCGGCTGGCCAGGAATCGGGAACGACGACACCGGCTCGAACGTCACCGCGTCATAGATGTCGAGCGTGTTGCTCTCGCGGTGCGTCAACAGCAGCAGCGATCCATCCGGCGAGAACACCACGTCGCTCGGCGCATCTCCCTCAGGCGAGGTCGCTGCGTTGCCATCGACCAAGCGGTCGGCGAGCCGCGCGAACGGAACCTGCGTGTTATCGGGATCGGGACCGATAACAAATGTGTCGGCGGTCACTTCGGTGACGATCGTCTGAATCACCGGATCGCCGTCGGGCGAGGTGTGGTGCGTCCACGCGTTCACGCCGTCGAGCATCTGCCCGGAAGCGGTTCCCGCGAGATTGACAAGAGCAGCAACAACACCGGCAGTGGCAACATTCTTCATGGCTTGGTTCTCGAATAAAGAGCCCGATCCCTCGCGCTGCACCGACAGCACTACCCCACAAGGAAGCTACGACATCCTTTACTGACCTACAAGTGCTTTCGCTGCGACGAAAGCCCACTTCTTGATTACTTTCGGCTCCTCACGCCCGCGAATTTTCCCATCTTTCGCCGCCCTCAGCGTAAGCCTTGGGTTTATCGCAAATCAATACGACTCCCCCGCCAACGCGGCCACGCACCAACCCCGTGCATCGGCCCCATGCCCGTCGCTATCTTGATGCCATGCAAGAGCAACAAACCCACCTGCGCGGCCTGCCACGCCGAACCTTTCTCGGCACCGCCGGGCTGACCACCGCCGGCCTCGTTCTCGCCGCCGGCTGCGGCTCCGCTGCACAACAGAACGCCCCAAACGACGCCGACGAAACCAGCCCGGACGACGCGTCTTCGACCCAAGCCCAGCTCTTCCGCATCTCGCTCGCGCAGTGGTCGCTCGTCAAGCTCTTCCGCTCCGGCGAGCTCGACAATCTCGACTTCGCTGCCGAGGCCAAGCGCACCGGCTTCGACGCCATCGAGTACGTCAACGGCTTCTTCAAAGACAAAGCCAACGACGACCGCT
>JBCCQU010000062.1:0-9064 GCA_039208875.1 Planctomycetota bacterium | reverse complement strand
TCGCGTCCGCCGCAGTTGCCGAAATGTCTCCCTTTGCTACCTTGTCGGTCCGGATCGCGCCGGCAGCCTCGCCGACCCGATCGACGGGACCGGGAGAACGCGCGTGGACCCACTCGACATTGTGATTTTCATTGTCTTTGCCGCTGCGGTCGTCGGCGTCGGCCTCTTCAAATCTCGCGGCGAGAAACAAACCGCTGAGGACTACTTTCTCGCCGGGCGTGGCCTCACCTGGCCGCTCATCGGCTTCAGCCTCATCGCTGCCAACATCTCGGCCGAGCAGATGGTCGGCATGTCCGGAGCCGCAGCCAACTTCGAGATGGGCCTCGCCATCGCAAGCTACGAGTGGATGGCAGCCATCACGCTCGTGCTCGTCGGCTTCTTCTTCCTGCCAACCTTCCTCAAGGCCGGCATCTACACCATCCCGCAGTTCCTCGATTACCGCTACGGCACATTCGCCCGCACCGTCATGAGCATCCTTATGTTCGTGACGTTCGTGCTCGTCAATATCTCCACCGTCACCTACCTCGGTGCCAAGTTCCTCGACCCGTTCATCGGTGCCGAGAGCAAAGACATCGTGGTGCTGTGCTGGACGGTCGGCATCATCGCAGCGATCTACATCGCGGTCGGCGGCCTCAAGGCATCGGCATGGGCCGACCTCATCCAGGGCGCAGCCCTCGTCATCGGCGGCGCCATCGTCGCAGTCCTCGCGATCAACGCGCTCGGCGATCCCGACCCCATCAAGGGCATGAACGATCCCGCAGCCGTCGCAGCATCGCTCGGCGTGCAGCCCGATGCCGGCGTCGGCGAACGGCTCGGAAGTCTCAAGCAAGAGACCATGAGCATGTTCCTGCCCAAGACGCACGACGCCATCCCGTGGACCGCGCTCCTGATCGGCCTCTGGATTCCCAACTTCTATTACTGGGGCCTCAACCAATACATCGTGCAGCGAACACTCGGCTCCAAGAGCCTGGCCGAGGGCCAGAAGGGCATCGTCTTCGCCGCCGGCCTCAAGCTCATCATCCCGTTCGTTGTCGTCATCCCGGGCATCATCGCGTACACGCTGTACTCCGGCGAGATGGCTGCCAAGGCCGACCGCGACACCAACACCGCGATCCTCGAAGTCTTCAACGGCGACGGGCGCGGCGAGATGCTCTTCCCGTTCCGCGATGACTTCGCCGAACGCGACTACACCGTTGCTCTCGATATCTTCGAGCACAACCTCGCCGTGCTCGGCGGCGATCGAGACGCGCTGCTCGCCGGCGCCGAGGGTGAAGATCCGCAAGAGGCTGAGCCGCGGACAGAGGGCGAGGTTCTCGCTGTCGCCAACGACGCCCTGCTCGCGACAGCGGAAGAAACCGCTGTGAAGCAGCCGCTCCTCGTCGGCTACGACTACGACGACGCCTTCCCGGTGCTCGTCAGCAAGCTCGCGCCGGTCGGCTTCAAGGGCTTCATCATCGCCGCCGTCATGGGCGCCGTCGTGAGTTCGCTCGCATCCATGATGAACGCCGCGTCGACCATCTTTACGATGGACATCTACAACAAGTTCATCGCCAAAGACGCCAGCCAGAAGCAACTCGTCTGGACCGGTCGCGTGGTGGTCATCATCGCGATGGTGATCGGCTGCATCGTCGCGCCGTTCATCGATAACCCGAACCTCAAGGGTGCGTTCAACTTCATCCAGGAGTTCCAGGGCTTCATCAGCCCGGGCATCCTCACCATCTTCCTCTTCGGCATCTTCGTGCCCAAGGCCCCGCGCATCGCCGGTGCCGTCGGCCTCATCCTCAGTCCGGTCATCTACGGTGCACTGTTCCTTGTCACCAAGTTCACGACGTTCGAGGCCGGCTCCATCGGCAACCTGCTGATCGATCCGTTCCTCAACCGCATGGCCATCACGATCGGTGTCATCTCACTCGTGCTCGGCATCATGACGGTCACCATGCCGCTCCGTGAGCCGCTGAAGCTCCCAGAGAACAGCGGCATGGAAACCAAGAGCTCGGGCGTGGCCAAGGTCGGCGGCGTCATCGTCATCGCCCTCACGATCGTGCTCTACGTCATCTTCGCGTAAGCCAGCGCGACAACCCAACACCCACACCGCACCGATGCGAAAGCGTCGGTGCTTTCTTGCGCGCACAGGTCAAATCACAACTGATGCAATCAGGCAGGCATGATCTCGAGCCACGCAAAGTGCAGCCCGAGCAGACGCTCATCTGTCGAATCGGGATCAATGTCCGTCGGCCGAATCACATCGTCGACCTCGAACGCCAGCCGACAGTACGCGTCGTTCTCGCGCAGCATGTCGGGCGTCAGCACGCCATCGAACGTCATGTCGGGCCGAGGCGGATCACACATCGGCCAAGATCGAAGCTCGACGGCATGACCGTTGGCAGTCAAACGCAACGACCCCAGCACACGCGTGTCGAGGGCGCAAAGCCGGCAGCGGAGTCGCAACGGCTTATCGATCGCGAGCGGCAGATCGAGATGCGTCGTCGTCGCAGGCCCAGTCCATCGCACCACGCGATTGTTTGAAATCTCGCGCGGCATCCAGTTCGTTCCCGCGATCGGCTGCTCAAACCCGAGCGATACCGTGGTCTTGCGTGCGACTGCCCGCATGCCATCGCGGTACCGCTGCTCCGCTGATTCGGGCGTCACGCCCCCTATGCGGTCCTCAAACAACGCCTTGCCGTGCTCGTAGAGTCCCTGATCGATCTGCGTCAAGTCGCGTACGCGTTCCAACGCCGCTGGTGTCAACTCACTTTCATCGAACGACAGTTTCGACCTATTGAACGACACCGCATCGCCGACCGGCGGCGTCCACGCAAACGTGTGCGACAGCAACAGCAGCGATGCCTCGAATTGCTCCTGAATGCCGACGTACGCGATTTCATCCAGGCGTCGCCGCCCGATGTCGAGCAGTTCCCGCCGCCGATACTTTGCCTCTGCTTCGTCAAGGCTTCTCCGCACGAGGGCAGAATGACCGAAGTAGTCCTCCGCAATATTCTCGTAAGACAAGTATCGAGCCTGCAGATTCAGAAGTTCGGTGACGCCGAGGTCGCTCATCACGAACTCCTCGAACGACATCGGCTGCACACGGTCGTACAGCCACGTGTCTTTCCGCGTCTTCACATCGCGAAAGTGTGACACCGATCGCGCGATTGGATCGCGCAGCACGGTGATCGTCACCGGATCTCGCCCGAGCACGCGGCGCACATACATGCCGTGATGGCCGCAGAACAAGCGATAGCTGCCGAGCTCGGACGGCGGATGAGCGATCAAATCCGGCAGCATCTGATGCGGACTCACCGCCCGCTTATGAAAACGGTCCTGCAAGAACTTTCGAAGCGTCGTGCCCGCCGTCTTTGGGATGTGCAGAAAGTAAAACTGATCGTCAGGCCCGAGCGGGCTGCCTCGACGTTGTGGCGGAACGGTCAAGTGCTGCATCCTTCACATTGGCCGGCTGACGCATGCCGGGGCCACAGTGTAGCTCAGCCCTCATCACTCGCCGCTGCCACAGCTCGGCCGAAAGCATCGATCGGCGCAGCGCCGCCCGCGAGCAATTCACGCTCAAGCTCAGCCGCAGCACGCCCGACGTCCGCGAAACCAAACGATGCAGCCGTCCCTGAAATCCGATGGGCGATCCTTGCAGCCGCCGCGTTGTCCCCAGCCGCGATGAGCCCCTCGATCTCGCGACACACCGTCGGCAACTGCTGGCGATACCGAGCCACCATCGCCGCCGGTAATCGCGTCTCTTGAGAATCATCACCGACGACCCGCCGACCAAGTAATGCCCCGACCAAAGCCTCAGCGTTCGCCGGCTTCCGCAATAGCGCATCCGCGCCCGCCTCGCGCACCTCGGACTCGACCTCAGCTACATCCCGCCCGGTCAACATCACGACGCGGCCGGCAAAGCCCGCTGCACGCAACTCGGCCGCGGCCTCCGCGCCGGTGCCATCCGTCAGATGGAAATCCACAACGACGGCGTCGTACGCCGTCGTCCGCAACGCTCCCAGAGCCGCAGCCCGGGTCGCCACCGCCTCGACGCTTGCCCCCATCCGTTGTAACTGCTCAGCCAGCAACAGACGCACATCGGCATCGTCATCGATCACCATTACGCAGCTATCACGTAGCGGGCCGTCACACATCTCCAGCATCGTACGTGCAAGCCCAACTCGAACACCAAGATCAAGAAGTCAGCCCTCTGCCGCGCTACGCTCGCCTCGCATGGCAGCCGCCGATCAGCACGAGCACCACACCCTCCGCGACACGCTTGTCGCCGGCGGCTTCGTCACCGCCACGCTCGCGTGTTGGTCCATCACGCCGGTCATGATTCGCTATCTCGCGTCCCAGACCGACATCGACCCATGGACGCAGAACGGTTGGCGCTACGGCTTCGCTGCGCTCATTTGGCTCCCCGTGCTTGTGATCGCCGCCAGCCGCAAGCGACTGCCATCTGGACTGCTCAAAGCCGCCGTCATTCCTGCGGTTGTCAACGCGCTGGGCCAGGTCGCGTTCGTGTTCGCGTTCTATCACACCACCGCACCAATGGTCTCCATCGGCCTGCGCTCACAGATGGTCTGCGTCGCCATCGGAGCCGCGATCTTCTTCACGGCTGAACGACGCCTCATCACGAGGCCGTCATTCCTGGGCGCGCTCGGCATGGTCCTTGTCGGCATCATCGGCGTGCTCGTCCTCGGCGGCGAAGCCTCATTCGAAGAGCTCGACGGCTTCGTCTACGCGCTGCTCGCCGGGGCCGGCTACGCCTTCTACTCCATCGCCATCCGCCACTACATGCAAGGCGTCAAGCCCGCCCTCGCCTTCGCAGCCGTCAGCCAATACACAGCCATCATCATGCTCGCGCTCATGTTCATTTTCGCCGGCCTGCTCAGCGAAAGCGGCGAACGCACATTCGGCGGCGATGCGTTCAACCTCACACCCAAAGCGTGGGCCGTCATGCTCGGCTCGTCCATCATCGGCATCGCTGTAGGTCACGTCGTCTTCTACACATCCATCGCCCGCCTCGGCGTGGCTGTCGCATCCGGCGTCGTGCAGACACAACCCATCTGGATCGCTCTCCTCTCGTGGCTCATCCTCGACGAAGCCGGCCTGTCACCGGTCCAATGGATCGGCGGCGGCATCGCGATTGCCGGAGCTGTGCTCATGCTTGTCATTCAGCACCGCACGCGCATGGCAGAATCCAAACAAGCCAAAGCACAAGCCGCCGAACGCAACTAGCCACGAGTGTTTAGCGCTGACCGCGTCGCCGGAGCGGGCTTTCCATCGCAGATCCAAAGCCACGCAAGCGGCCCACGTATCCGCGGCGGCAGCATCACCCGCACCGCAAGCCTCGCGAGCGGCCGACCAACGAGCGTGCCGACAACAAGAGCGACCGAACCGAGCATGAGACAGCCCGCGACGACAGGCGGACCAAGGAAGTACCGCGCAGCATCAGCTGCCGATACCCAGGTGTCGCTCGGTGAGGGCTTACTGGCGACATGCGAGAGCACGCTGCCAAGCACTGCTAGCCCAACGGGTACCGCGATAACAACGAGAATGCCGCGCCAACGCCGATGCGGCAGGGCAATCGCCCATGCCATGCCTGCAAAGAACAACACAGATGAAGTCGTCGCAGCGTCAACCAATGACCTGCGGGAAAATCGGTCCAAGCGAAAGCCTTCATAACCAAGCGACTCGCGTGTTTGCGCTGCGAGCCAGGCTCCATCGATCCTCCAACTCACCGAGAGTCTTGGCTCTCCGGTGTCTGGGCCCGGTGCCACAAAAGGGGCAATACGCGGATCTGTTGGGTCTTCAGCGAAGATGGCTTCAGCGAAATCATGAAACTGCTCTTCGATCTGATCGTCCGCAGCCACCGTCGTGCCGAAAGCTGCTCCCTCGCCCGAACCCCAAAGCCACACCGCGGTGAGCGCGATGCCACCAAACATCACGATGAACCAAGCCACCGCAAGCAACGCCCCCAAGCGTCCCGCCCAGCGCCCCATCAACGGATATTCCTGCAGCGACGCCACTGTGCCGCACTCCGGGCATCGCGCGATCCGCAGTCCGTAGTGTTCTTCGCGTGCGATCAACTGGCCGACAAGGTTAAAGCCGCACTGGAGGCACAGCCGGTCGCCAACGACCAGCGACTCTGGCCGCTCGCCCGCGATATCGCCCGCCTCGCTCATCCATGTCCCCTTGCTCTTGTCGCCCGCTTGCGGAGCTTTCGCCATCGCCGCCGATCTCGCTCTTCGACCGACGCCCGTGCTTGCACTCCGAGTAAGCCGCCCAGGATCGAAGTGGCCCATGCAGCTCCGAAGGTGCAACCGAACACCAAGAGGAACTGTGAATCTGAAAGGTCGCCAGTCGGCAAAAGCATCGATGCCGACTCGCCGGCGCCAAGTGACATCACGAATCCCAGAAAGCTCACCAACGTGTAAGTAGTCATCGTCGCGAGCGGCATTGTGAGCAACACGACAACCCACCTCGGCCAGTGCCGAAATGTCGCACCTAATACAGCCGATCCAACCAACAGCACAGATGCAATCACGACCACCGCTACGCGGAAGCCCGTCATCGAAACCGAGCCGCTCCCAAATCTTGCGGACTCACGTGATCCCATCGCAAGTTCGATCATCATCCCCACAGTCACGCCGCCTTCAAGCGGCTCCCACCATGCAGTCACCGAGGCCGAGCCGATAAACGTCATCAAAAGGAACAGCACCAACGATCGGGTCAGCACCCAGCGCAGCGTGCGGAACACCCGTCGAGCCTGGCGACCCGCAGCCATCCCGCGATACGGTCGGCGAACAGCCGCAAGCCCGCAATTGCCGCATACCACGATCGGTAGTCCGTAGTGGGGGTCCGGCGGCGCACGCAAGCCCTGCAGATCTTTCCCGCAACCAAGACACACATGCGAAGCGAGCATGCGATCAGCGTACCGCACCCTCGGCCGCGATCTCCACCGCACGCTCCAGCAGTTCGTCACGTCTCTCGCGGATGCCCTCAACGGTCCGTTCGACCGTGACCGTCGGCAGCACACCCGTGCCGTGGTGCGCGGTGTCGTCGTGCTTTGTCACGCGCATGCCCGTCCATATCACGCGGGTATCCCCAGTGAACAGGTCAACCGTGTTGATGTTGCCATTCGTTCCCGCGGTCGGTGCGCCGACAATCGTGCCCAGACCGTTGCCCTCGATCGTTCCCATCACGCTCTCTGCGTAACTGATTGCGCTGCCATCGATCACCCAGACGGTGTTCGGCGTCAGCGTCGGTTCACTTGGCCGCAGTACCCAACGATCGCGCCGATACTCGACGTCCCGTTGCTCGGGATACTTGTACGTCGGGATGTTCCACCAAGGACCAAAGATAGTGTCGCCCGAAAGATGCGAAAGCAGTTGATACGCGCCCGAATCGGGATAGCCACGCAAATCAAACACGATGCCCTCCGCTTCAGCAAGCAAAGGCATCAGTTCGTTCAATGCATCTGTCGTCATCCCGACAAGGTTGACGTACACCACACCGTCCGCGACTTCATCGCCATTCGCCGGGCGAGCTTCTTCGAGCTCGAACAACGCTGCTGGCCCGATCCCAGTGACGACAACCTCAAGCTGTTCGTCGCCGCGTTCGATCACAACAGGTATCTCAGGCTCCGCAGATCCGCCGACCAGACGCCGTGTGCGATCGTCGAGCCATCCCTGCGTTGCGCCCGAAATGATGGCCTCCGCTTCAGCCCGCAGCTCGCTCACCGGCCGACCATCGATGGCTGTCACGGCATCACCCCGCTCAAGACCCGATCCCTCACTCGGCACCGTGACAACCAGTCGGTCACCCGCCCACACGAGCGAGGCTGGCAGCGAATACCGCTGCCAGTTCAGCCTGCTTGCGACGGAACCATGCCCATCTTCCGCTTTCGCAACGAGCCGCTGAAGTGCGCGCATCGTTTGCAGTTCGTCCGGCGCTGCTGCAACCTCCCCAAGCGCTGTCCGCAACGCCGCGTCCCAGTCAACGTCGACCACATCCCAGTGCGGGTAAAAGTGCTCGAACACCATCCACGCCCGCCCGGCCGCAGTGAGCCGACTCAGCAGGTCGTCCACATTCGGCGTCCAGCCCTCGGGCCGCCAACCTTCCACCGGCGGCGCATCACCATGCGGCAGCGTGCCGCCGTCATACGGCAGCGTCAGAGGCACATCGCACCACACACCCGGCACCAACTCGGCGCGATAGCTCGACCCCGGCTCGGCGAACACAAATGAGTCGTTCGCGCGGAACGCAACCCGCTTCGTTGAGCGATAGATGCTGGTGCTCGGCCCGCGTCCGATGTTCTCGATCCCCGCAACCTGCGCCGTCTCCGTCCTCAACGCCTCGTGTGCAGCCGGGGCGTCCGCAGCATCGCCCGCCCATATGCGCACCGTCGGCGCTATCGGCCGTATCACCCCCACGAGCGCAGCAACCAAAGCCTCATCGGTCTCAGCATCGAGCGCCGTATCCAGCGCGCGCACCGTGAACGACTCCCACCCGATGCCTTCCGCCTGATCCGCCGGATGCCAATGCTCGATGATCGGCATCAGCCGAACCACCGCCTCCGCATTCGCCAGTTCCCGTTGCGTCAACGCTCGCGGCTGCACGTTGCCCTCGCCCTCGACAAACTCGCCGATCACTTCTAGCCGAACATCGTCGAGCCAAAGCGCGCCCGGCGCGCGCAAAAACACACCGAGAAATACGTCCGTTGCGTCGTGGGCTACTTCACCAACGATCTCGTACCGCTGCCAGCGATTCGTCCGAATCGGGCGATCGCCCATGTTGTCGAAGAAGCCCGCAGCCATCGGTCGATCAACCCGCAACCACAACTGAGCCGCACCCGGTCCGACGCCATCCATATTGCTCGCGACGTCGGCCTTCACCATCGCCAAGTAACGAATCCGCTTGCCACGCAACTTCTCAACATCGACCCGCTGCGTTACCGGCAGCCACGCGCCCGCTTCCGCATTGTCCGGCGCGCTCACCCGAAGCGAACGCTCCCCATCCGAAGCCTCGTCCGCCGTTACTCCAACCTGAAATCCCTGCTCGGGCGCGAACC
>JBCCQU010000061.1:0-9091 GCA_039208875.1 Planctomycetota bacterium | reverse complement strand
GAAGTTGAAACCCGCACCACGATTGGATGTGCTCAGGCGGTTGTCGCAGCGGCGGCCGGGCCGGAAGTCGGCGCGGCTTCGAGATCCCACGTCGGCGCGGTCGGCCCGAGCAGCTCAGGCAGGCGATCGATGTCGGGCTGCAGTTGCTCGATGAGATAGTCGACCGTGTCTTGCGTCGGTGGCGCAGGGCGCGGCGGCTTTGGACGGGCCCATAGGTGCCGCATCTTGTTCACCGCGGCGTACGGCAGCAGGTGCTTGACGAAGCGCTGATAGATCGGGCCGTTGCGGAACTTGGTGGCCAGCGGCGCCGGGATTGATCGCGTATCGGCGCTGTTGTGCACCGCGTCGAGATTGATCAGATGGCTGACCGCGGGCACGCCGAGAAACTCGCACAAGCGGTCGGCCTGCGCATGGCGGTCGGCGATGTAATCCTCGAACTTCACGACCATGACGCGGTCGTCGCCGAAGGTCTCGAGCCATGGCTGGAGCTGCATCGCGTAGCTCGAGTAGGCGATGAGCTCGGGATGCTCGCGCACGGCCTCGTCGATGGACGGCCCCATGCGATCCCACGTGTGCTCGTGGTTGTGGTGGCTGATGATGCGCTTGATCGGGTGCCGGAGCATGCAGATGAACTTCGCATGCTCTGGCAGCAACTCGCGGCACGTCTGCGGCACGCCTTCGTACGTCGGTCGTTTCGTGTAGGCCGTCGATGCCTCGCCGCAGAGTTGGTCGCTGGTTGCGCGCGCGAACAGCGAGGTGTATCGGCGCGCGCCCGCAGCGGTGCGGATGCGGGGCAGTGCCAAGCTCGATGGTTCTTTGTCGCGTGGCATGAAGATGCGATCGCTCAATTCGAGATCGCGGAACAGCGTGGTGGTGCCGCACTTCATGACGCCGATGATGAGGAAGTCGGGGTATCTCACGCGGTGGCCCCCGTGGCTTGTTCGGCCGGCGTTGATTCTCTCTCGGCAAACTCGGCTTCGAATCGCTCGACCCACGAATTGTCGGGCTCGTAGCCGGCCTCGATCAGTTCGCGGCCGAAGAGCTCGTCGAAGAGCCGGGCTGTCTCGGGCGTGAAGTGGTTCTTCCAGTCGCCGGTGCCGCCCTTGCGGAGGAACTTGGCCTCGGACGTGCCGCCCGCCTTGGCCTTCTTTTGCCGGGCGAAGCTGAACTTGGCGATCGATGCCTCGGCCCGCTCGATATCCGGCTCGGCATCGAGCAGCGAAGCGCAGCACGTCGCGAGCGCGCGCGGGCCGTCGTTGATGAGGTCTTCGTACGTCAGCAGCGGGAAGCGCGGGTGCTTGGTGTCGAGGTAGCTGCGCACATGCGCGGACCAGTCGTGGCCGTTCGCGCTCAGGTTGCGGATCATCCGCGGCAGGTTGGTCTTCGCGTCGTCGAGCGACTGCAAGCCGGGGTGCAGGCGGCGCTGGGCAGCGGTGAGCATCGGCGAGCCGTCGGCAGCGAGCTTGGTGTGGCGAAGGCTGAAGAAGTACTGGCTGACCATCACGTCGCGCCCATCGCGCATCGAGTAGATGCCGGCGGGGTAGTCGCGTGTGACGAACTGGTGGCCGTGCACCACGGCTGGGCAGCCGACGGGCAGAATGCTGAATCGTGGGAACGGCAGGTTGAGGTAGTCGGCGATGACCTGGCACATCCATGACGTGCCGCTCTTGGGGTAGCCAAGCACGAAGACGAACGGGAACGTGTTGGGCATGCGCTTGCCCAGTTGCCACGTGATGCGCTGGCTCACGCTGCGGAGTTTGATCGCAGCGTTCGAGGTCGCGGGCTTGAAGCTCGGTGCCGCGTGTCGCTGGTCGGGAGTGTTGGTCATGCCGCGTGCGCTCCCTTCGCTCTGGCGTAAACGTCGGCGAACTCGGCACACACGGCGGCTGGATCCATGCGATCGAGCACCCAGGTGCGCGCAGCCCGGCCGAGCGATGCCAGATGTTCGAGATCGCCGGTGTGCTTCTGGATCTCGTCAGCGATGCGCGTCGCGTCCTGTTCGACGATCCATGCAGCGCCGGACGACGCGAGCTCCGCCGAGGTATCGACGCCGGGGGTTGTGATGAGCGGCGTGCCGGCAGCGAGCGATTCGAAGAACACGTAGCCGTAGTTCTCCTGGCTCGTGGGCAGCACCATCATGTCGGCCGCTTCATAGAGGCTGACCTTGTCGGGGCCGGACACCATGCCGAGGAAGGCGGTGGTGCCATCGAGGCCGAGGTCGGTCACGCGTTGCTTGAGCTCGGCGACGTAGCTGTCGTCGCCCGGCCCGGCGATGAGCAAGGCGTGCGGCGAGCCGCGCTCAGCCAGCAGGCCCGCAGCATCGATGAGATGCTCGACGCCCTTCTTGTAGTGCAAACGCGACAGAAACAATAGCTTGGGAAGGTCGGAAGTTGCGAGCTCGAAACGAGCGCGTGCAAGCTGCGGCCCGGGCGGGGCGCGATACTCATCGGTCTTAAACACCAGCGGCACAGCGCAGCCGATGCCGGGCTTGGGCAGGCGTGTGCGCACTTGTTCAAGCTCGCGCTGCGCGGTGCAGATGACCGCTGCGGCGTTGCTGAGCCACGCGTTCGACAGCAGCGTCGAGAAAACGCGCTTCTTGAGCGCGCTCTGTGTCATCGACCAGTCATCGAGCATGCCGTGCGGCGACACGACGTATGGCGTGCCGACGCGTTTCGCGATTTTGCCGAGCGCGACGGCCTTGGGATCCCACATGCCGTGGAAGTGGACGACGTCGGCCTGCCTCGCAAGTTCGGCGAAGGCATCGGCGGCCGCGTTCGGCCCGACGGGCAGCGAGGATGCGGCGGGGATCTCGACGATCCGCGGCACGCCTTGCGTTTGCTCTTGTGTCCAGCGCTCGGGCGCATCGCCGCGATCGTGCACCGCGACGGTGGTGGCACGGCCGGACGCGGCGTAGGCGTCGGCGAGATCGAGCACTGCGCGCACAACACCGCCATCGGACAGCCGCAGCGTCGGTAGATAGTGCAAGACGTGCGGGTTCATGCGGATGTCTCGGCAGTCGAGTTGGCGGGCTTGTCGGTCGGCTTATCGATTGTGGTTTCGGCAATGTCGGCGCTTCGTGGCCGCACCGCGTCGGTCTCGGGTGGCGGCCAATTGATGATGCGAGCCGAGCGCGGCGCTGCGTTGTCGCCGGCGCAAACAGATCTTGGCGGCAGCGAGTGGCACACCGTTGAGCGCGCGCCGACGACGCTGTCTTCGTGGATCGTGACGCCGGGGCCGACGAAGACATCGGCCGCCACCCACACATCGTCCTCGAGCACGATGGGATTGGCTATAAGCGGCATGCTTGCGCGGGTGTAGTCGTGCCCGGCGGCGCACAGGTGCGCGTATTGGCTGACGCTTGTGCGATGGCCGAGCGTGATGCGACCGAGCGAGAAGATGACGGCGTAATCGCCGATGGAGCTGTGTGGCCGCATCACGAGATTCCACGGATGGCTGATCTCGGCCGACGGCCGAACGCGCGCGGTCGGCGCGATGTCGGCACCGAACGCTCGAAGAATCGCGGCCCGTAGCCGGTACCAGTTGTGGAACGTGATGCGGAAGAACGGCTTGCCGAGGTATCGCCACAGAACGTGCCGCACGGGATACTCGGGATCGAGGCCCCACAGCTTGTCGTAGCTTGCGCGTGCATCGACCTCGGGCGTGACGACGCCTGCCGGCAGCGAGACGTCGTCGGGGATGCGGGGCTCGGGCTGGGACGACGCGGCCATCACCACTCGTATCCGAACGAGTTGAGGGTGCCGATGAGGTGCGGCTTGATGCGCGCAAGCGTGTCGTCGTCCAGCTCGTTCCGCCAGGCATCCACGCGGTCGGGCTTGGCGGTATCGAGCACCGCGTCCATCTCGGCGGACGGCGCGAGCTCGCAGAAGTCGTAGATCTGCTTGCGTGTGGTGGCCGGGTCGCGCACGAGGTCTTCGTAGCGGAAGAACAGGTGGTCGATATTGGCAAGGTCTGCGCGCGCAGTGTTGACGCTGGTCGACCAGACCTTGGCGGTGGTCACATCGCGATCGCCCTCAGCAACCCATTGCTTCCAGCCGGGTGGACGAGCGCCGAAGTGCCCGAGCTCGCCACCGAGAAACTTCTGCCGCATCGCGTCGACATAGCGGGGCACATAGAAGGGCCAGTCCAGCAGCGGCACATGCTTCATGCGCTTGATGATGGAGCCCTTGCGGACGCCGCTTGCTGCGATCTCGGCTGTGCTGCGCACAACGGAGCGGCCGTCGCGCACGAGGAACAGGAACTTCGCATCGGGGAACGCGGCGTGCACGTATGGCACGCGGAGCGTATTGATCGGTGTCTTCTCGCTGATGCGTTGCCGGCCTTGCGCGATGACTTGCTTGAGGAACTGCTCGCGTATCCAGCGGATGCCTGATGGTGTGGCGTCGTCTGCGGTCAGTCGTTCGTGCGGCTTGAGGTAGTGGCCGTGCGACCAGATATGCCGCGGCTCCCACATGATGGCGAGGTCGGGGTGTTCGCGGAATGCACAGCCGAGCCAGGTGGTGCCGGAGCGCTCGGTGCCGATGAGGATGATCGGCTTGCGGAGGCGCGGGTCGTCGGGCTTGGGCAGCACGACCGCCGGTGCTGCGTCTGCGGTTGAAGCGGGGGCGACGGTCATTGCAGTTCCCTCTTCTTGAGCGGCTTGGCTGGGTTGCCGACGTAGACCATCGCCGGTTCAAGATCGCGGTAGGTGCTTGAGCGCGCGCCGAGCACCGCAAGCCGGCCGACGTGCACCTGCGGCCCGACGAAGGCATCGGCACCGACCCACGCATCGGCGCCGATCTCGATGGAGTCTCGGATGAGCGGGAAGCGGCGATCGGTGAAGTCGTGCGTGCCGGCACAGAGGTGGGCGTATTGGCTGACGATTGTGCGCTCGCCGATGGTGATTTTGCCGAGGCCGTAGAGGATGGCGTAGTCGCCGACGGTCGCGCCGTCGCGGATGTCGAGGTTCCATGGGATTTCGACGTTGACAGTGGGGCGGAGGCGGACGCCGCGGCCGATGCGCGCGCCGAAGAGACGGAGAAGGCCGGCGCGGTAGGCGTACCAGTTGTGGAAGCTGAGGCGGAAGATCGGCTTGCCGGCTGTCATCCACAGCGCGCGGAAGACCTTTTCCTTGAACGACCACGGGCTTGCTTCGGGCCGGAGTTGTTCGGGGTCGGGGATGGGCTCGGGCGACTTTGGTCGTTGCTTGCCGGTGACGCCGGCGTGCGCATCGGTGACGTGCAGCTGCCCTTCGGCGACGGCGAGGCCGGGCAGTTCCTCGGCGTGCTGGCGGATGCGTTCGAGATCGCCTGATTTTTCGAGCCGTCGCAATTCGCGGAGCTTGAGGCTGACGAGCGCGTCGTAGCCGGCGATGAACCGGCAGAACTCGATGCCGGTGAGGCCGTCGAGGAAGCCGAAGCGGACGAAATACATGTAGACGAATCGCCAGAAGCCCGGCATCGGCACGCGGGGCATGACGTTGCGCTTGAGCCAACGGCGGATGGCGGTCTCGCGGCTGATCGAGGCCTGCGGCGCGATGCCGCGCGCGACCTCGTGCTGCTCGGCAAAGATCGCGCCGGCCTCGAGCGTCGAGTAGCGATTGTGCTTGGCAACATAGTGCTCGATGCCGCGGCGATCCTCGTGGATCATCGGCGGCTTGAGATAGCCCACCGGATCCGGGCAGATCATGTGCTCGTGCACTACGCGGTCTTCATAGTGCGCAGCCCCGCGCTTGAACAGGCGCAGGTTCCAGCTCGGGAAGAAGCCGCAGTGCCGGATCGGCTTGCCGAGGTAGTACGTCAGGCGGTTGATGTGGAAGCCGTTCTCGGGCGTGTCGTCGGCGGGCTTCGACGTGATCCTCTCGAGCTCGGTCCGCAGCTCGGGCGTGACGAGTTCGTCGGCATCGAGGATAAGCAGCCATTCTGACTCGAACGGCAGGTTGTTCAGGCCCCAGTTTTTCTGCCGCGCGTAGCCCTCCCAGTCGTGATGCACAACTTCGGCGCCGTACTCGCGGGCGATGTCTTGCGTGCCGTCGGTCGAGCCGGAATCGATCACGAAAACGCGATTGGTCCAGCCGCGCACACTGTTGAGACAGTGCGGGAGGTTGAGTGCCTCGTTGAACGCGATGATCATGACATCGATCAAGGCTTGGTGTCCTCACACAAGACGGCTTGGGAGCTCAGGCTGCTCGCTCCGGCTGAGGCTGCGGCTCACTGTTGTCAGAAGCCGGGCTGGCATTGGGCGCGGCGGACGGCCCGGCGATGCTGCGATCAACGATATCACCGAAACGCTTGCACAGGGCTGCCTTCGAGAGGTCGCGGGCGACCGCCTCGCTGGCCGAGCGGCCCATCGATGCCAGCGTCTCGGGATCGGTCGCGGCGAGCGACTCGATGGCTTCGCGTGCGCCAGCGACGTCGCCGTGCGGCACGTGGCGGCCGATGCCGTAGCGGCTGACGAGATCGCTGAGATGGCATGACTCGGGGCCGAAGGTGAGCACCGGCCGGCCGACGGACATCGCGCCGTAGACCTTGCACGGGTGCACGATGCCGACGACCTCGTCGCCGACGGTCACGACGTGCAGGTCGGCCGACGACAGCGAGTACTTCAGGCTCTCGATGGGCTGGTAGGGCAGCGAGCGGATGTTGATGCGATCCTCGGGCACGCCGGCAGCTTTGGCGCGTTCGATGGCTTCGGCCACGGCCTGCTTCTGCAAGCCGCCGCCGATGAACATGAACACGATGTCGTCGCGATCGCGGAGTTGCTCGGCCGCCTCGATCAGCGTGCCAATGGGATTGGCCGGGCTGTGATTGCCCGAATACATCACGACGAACTTGCCATCGAGGCCTTGCTCTTTGCGGAAGGGGTTGTCTTCGTGCGCGACGGTTTCGAGATGATCGTCGTGCGGCCAGGGCGGGAAGACCTCCGACTTGGCGGTGACCTCGGTCTTGCGGTTCAGGCGATCGAGCATGAAGCGATCCAGCGCGACCACAGCCTTGGCATTCCGGAGCAGGCGGCGATTGATGAAGTTGAACACGCGGGCTGGCAGCGATTGCTCGGTGATCATGCCCATCGCGACCATCTGATCGGGGTTGAGATCCATCGCCCAAAACGTGACCGGTGCGCCGCGGATCCAGCTCAGCAGCGTCGATGCGATGCCGGCCATGGGCGGGCTGGTCGAGACGATGATGCCGCGGAGATCGCGGATGAACAGGCCGCGGACGATGCACTGGATGAGGAAGAGAAACTGCGCGAGCAGGCGTACTTTGATGGAGCCCTTGCCGAAGCTTGAGAAGCGGAAGCGCTGGATGTCGACGCCGTCTCGCGTCTCGCGTCGCTCGTATTTGATGGTCGGGTCGTCGTAGCCGTTGGCCGCGGCGTAGGCGATGGTGCGATAACCGCGCGCAGCCATCTCCGCGGCTGCATCGGCCATGTGCTGACCCACGCTCGTTGGATCGGGCACGTAGACCTGGCTGATCACGAGGATCGTGCCCTGCCGCTTGGCGTTGGTGGTCTGGGAGTTGGCAGCGGTCGTCAAAGTTGTGTTCTCCGTTGCCCTATGTATCGTGCGTAGGCATGGCCGGCGTGATGCCAAACTTCGTCGGGATCGGCGTGCCCAAGGGCGGCACGACATGGCTTTACGACCTGATCGATCGTCACCCGGACGGCTACGTCAGCCAGCGCCGCAAAGAGCTGCACTACTTCGACGACGAATGACATCGCGGCGAAGACTGGTGCCGATCGTTCTTTCCGGACCAAGCGCAGGCTGCGGGCTTGGTCGCGATCGGCGAGGTCACGCCGCAATACCTCTATAGCCGGGACGCGTGCGACAACATCCGCGCATCGAGCGATGTCCGCCGACTGGTGTTGATGCTGCGTTGCCCCGTGCGGCGAACGTGGAGCGAATATCAGTGGCGGCTTCGCATGGGCGATAGGCCCCGGCCGCTGGCTGAGTGGCTCGATGCCAATCCGCGGTGGGCGAGCTGGAGCCGCTACAGCGACTTCTTGCCGATGTGGCTCGAGCGGTTTGATCCGAGCGAGTTGCTGGTGTTGCTGTTCGAGGATGTGTTTGCCGATGTGCCCGCATCCCGTGCGCGCATCGCGGGCCACCTCGGGCTCGATGCTTCGCGCTGGCCCGCCGGCGCGGGCGAGACCTCGGTGAACGAGGGCGGCGTGCCGCGGTCGGGGCCGCTGTATCACCTCGCGATCAAGACCGCCAAGCTCCTGCGGCGTGCGCAGCTCGATGGTGTGTCGCGATTGCTCGGGCATCGGCTGGGCCTGAAGAAGCTGGCCGAGACCGGTGGCTCGACCAAGCTCGAACTCGATGATGCGACCCGCGCGGCGCTCGCTGAGCGTTACGCGGGCGAAGCGGAGAGATGTTGCGACTTGCTGAGGGCTTGGGACAGCGGCTTTGCTGCCGGCGCACGCAGCGACCCGACGAGCGTGTGGCTCGCCTGATCGTTGCCGCCTCGTCTTGGCACGAGACGCGTGCTGCACAAGATCACGCGGTCGCGAAGCTGACGCCGGCCGAAGTCTGCGGCACATCGGTGCCGTGCTTGGCGTTGTACTGCTCGACGATCCAGTTGTACGTGCGCTCCATGCCGTCACGCAGACGGATGGACGGCTCCCAGCCGAAGTTCTCTTGGATGAGCGTGTTGTCGCTGTTGCGACCGTTCACGCCCTTGGGCGCATCGAGGTTGTAGCTGCGGTTCAGCTTGATCTCGGCGATGTCCTCGACGATGTCGACGAGCTGGTTGATGGTGACCAGCTCGCTGGAGCCGAGGTTCAGCGGCTCGGTGCAGTCGCCGTCGATGAACTTCTGCACGCCGGTGAGGCAGTCATCGATGTACATGAACGAGCGTGTCTGCTTGCCGTCGCCCCAGATCTCGATGTTGTGATCGCCCGTGGCCTTGGCGTGGATGACCTTGCGGCACATGGCAGCGGGTGCCTTCTCGCGGCCGCCGTCCCAGGTGCCGAGCGGGCCGTACACGTTGTGGAAGCGGGCCACGCGGGCTGATTACAATTGCATGATCGGTGAGGAAATATGGGAGCGAAACCGGTACATTTTTGCAGAACCGTAACAGCCTCTCTTGACCCG
>JBCCQU010000060.1:0-9127 GCA_039208875.1 Planctomycetota bacterium | reverse complement strand
GTCGATGGGGTCGCCGTTGAGATCGGAGAAGATGATGTCGGTGCGGTCGCCGTCGCGGACCGCGGTGGCCGAGCCGGAGAAGCCCTCGATGCCGCCGATGGCTGTGAAGTCAAGCGTGACGAAGTCGTTGGCAAAGTCCTCGAGCACGCCGAACTGATCGCCGCTGAACGGGCGAACGTCGTCGGTCGAGCCATTGCGGAAGTCGCGCCACTGTCCGCGGCTGCGCGTGCTGAGCGCGGTAGTGCCCGTCACGATTGCATCGCCCGCGAAGATCGTCGGGAGGTCGAACTGGTTGGGCCAGGTGTCGAAGGTCTCGACGTTGTCGGGCGTGATGCGGCCGACTCGGATCGTCGAGTCTTGCTTGTACGCGATGTCGTCGAAGACGGTGCCGTCGCCAACGATCTCGATGCGGTCGATGCGTGTATCGCTGACGAAGCTGAACGCTTCCATGCTGCCGCCGCCGCCGAACGAGCGTATGACGGTGTCGATCGCGTCGTCGTTCTGATCGAAGAAGGTGATGGTGGTGGGGGTGAAAGTGACATCGGACGCGAAGCCGCTGAAGCCGTTGATGCCGCCGATGTTGGCGAAGTTGAGGCTGCGCGTGAGCGGGTTGCCGCTGTTGAACGCGGTCGAGAACTGGGCTAGGCGCACGCCGGATGTCGGGTTGACGGTTGACGCGGGCGAGGAGCGTGTGTCGCTGCCGGACGTGGTTGCTCTGAGGCCGAAGTCGCCGGAGGTGGGCACGGTGCCGCCGAAGATCGAGCCGATGAGTGTGGCGTTGCCGAAGGTCTCGAAGCTTTCAAAGTTGGTGTTGGCGAAGCCGGCTTCTTGCAGCGATGCCGCGGGCTCGAACACAAGGCCATCGAAGGCGGTTCGCGGCCCACGCACGACGATCTCGCCGATCGCCGGCGTGCACTCCTCATCGGTGAGGATCGTGAACACAAGATTGCCGACGCCCGCCTGCACATTCTCGGGCACGGTCGACGGCAGGCCCTCGGCACGCAGGTCGCCCTCGGCGTCGATGTACGGCCGACGACCTTCCACAGCCATCACGTCGGTCGCCCAGAACGCCTCGCCGTTGCCATTGGGCGTGACGCGCGATGTCGCGAGGATGTACTGCCCGGGCGTGAGCAGCACGGGGTCGACTGGAATAAACACGTCGTAGACATCGCGGGCGAGGCCGCTCGTCGCGTTGTCTCGGAAGTTGCGCGGCGTGACGGTGACTGCAACACCGCTGGCACTTGCGACAAACCGCTCGTTGAAGACCTCGTCATCAACCTCCCACAACGACCAATAGACATCAACCGACTCGGGCGGCTCGGTGAGATCAAACTCGGAGATAAGCGTCATCGTGAAGCCGCGCATCTCGACGTCGCTCGTCACGAAGAAGTCATCAGCCGCGAAACCCTCGCCACTACCCGTGCCCGAACCTTGTGAGCCTTGCGGGTTGTCGATTCGGTAGTACACGCCTCGCGGCTCGGTCATGAATGCGAAGTCCGACATGAAGCCGCCGCCGTTGCCGTAGCTGGCGGTGTCGGTCTGCATCAGGTTGCCAGCGAGGTCGTAGAACTCGAACGTGGTGTCACCCGGTCCGGCATCGTGCGCACCACCAGCGAAGCCGAGCACGCCGCCGACGCGTGAGAAGTCGAACGCGATCGCAGCCGGCTGTCCATCGATGCGTTGCATCGCGCCGAAGTTGTTCGGCCCGCCGAAGGTTGCGTCTTGGATTGGAGGCATGCCCGGCCAATCCAGCGCGAGATACTCGTCCTCAGCAAAGCCGCGCAGCGTCGCGCCGTCGATGCCGCGGATCGGCACTCGCCCGTCGAAGACGCTGCCGATGAGCAGCCCGGCCGTCGGCTGACTGCTGAACGACTCACGCGGACCATCAGTGTGTCCCAAAACGATGTCACCGGTCGAGATCTGCCCGACACCGGCCGCGGTGGCCGCTGCAACAACAACGCACGAAATCGCTCGCATGGTGTGCTCCCTCTCTGTCGAGAGAGTAACACGGAGCAAACCGGCCACGAAGGCCAACAAGTCGTGAATATTCGGCCGATTGACCGGTCAACTCGCGTGCCGTGGCTTGCACCAGCTCCCGGCTGGCAGCATTAGCTGATCGTCAGCGTCGGCTTGCTCCGGCCCTGCCGCATCGCAGCGAGATTCGCCTGGCTCTCGACCTGTTGCGCCACACCCTTGAGCGCGCTCGGCAGCGCAACGCCGCCCGCGGTGTCCGCCTCGAAGTTCTTGCTCGGCTCGCCGCTGTCCGAGTTGGTGCGCAGGGCGGTGTTGATCGGCACCTGCCCGAGGAACGGCACGTTGAGCCGTTGAGCCATTTGTTCGGCACCGCCGCGACCAAAGATGTCGTACGTCTTCCCGTCGTCGCCGATGAAATAGCTCATGTTCTCAACCACGCCGAGCATCTCGATGCCGAGTTGGCCGAACATCCGCACCGCCCGCACGGCGTCGTCCTGCGCCACCTTCTGCGGCGTGCACACCACCACTGCGCCGGTGAGCTGCAGCGTCTGGGCCATGGTCAGGCAGATGTCGCCCGTGCCCGGCGGCAGGTCAACGATCAGGTAATCGAGCGGGCCCCACGCGGTCTGCTCGGTCAGTTGCTTGAACGCGCCGTGCGCCATCGGCCCACGCCAGATCAACGGCTTCTCCGGATCGACCAGCTTGCCGATCGTGATCGCCTTGATGCCGTGCACGGCGTGCGGCTGCAGCTTGCCGTCGTGCACGGCTTGCTCCATCGAGTCGAGCCCGAGCATGGTGGGCAGCGACGGGCCGTAGATGTCGCCGTCCATCAGTCCGACGGCGTGTCCCTGCCGCGCGAGCGCGACCGCGAGGTTCACAGCGATGGTCGACTTGCCGACGCCACCCTTGCCCGCACCGACCGCGATGATGTTGGCCACGTTCGGCAGCGCGTTGCCAGCCTCGGTCGGCTGCTGCGATTGCAAGCCGGGAATCGGCCGATGACCCGCGTCGGCCGGATTGGCTTGTGCTGGTTTAGCCCCGTCACTTGCACCGCTGGTCGCGTCACTGCCGGGCTGACCTCCCACCTGCTCTTCGGGCTGGCTGCCGAACACATGCCGATGGATCACCGTGCCCGGGTGATCGACAAACTCGACGATGAGGCCCGTGAGCCCGATGTTGTGCTGAGCTGCATGGCGTCGCACCGCCTGCACCGCCTGCTTCGCGACCGCGTCCAGAGCTGAGGCCTCGGTGACGCCGGGGATCTCGAGCTTGATTGAGCCGAACGAGTCGACGGCCGTCGCCCACAACATGGCGTCGGCCAGCGATCGGTCGCCGTCGGGCGTGGCCACCCGTGCCAGAGCCGCGCGGACGAGTTCCTGCGAGAGCGTTGCGTGAGCCATGCCCAACCATACGCCGCCAGACGCTACTTCTCGTCGCGCCAGCGGGTGTCCAGCCCGTGCTCCACGTGCAGCAGGTCCAGCACCTTGCCGGCCATGAAGTCAATCATCTCGAAGATCGTCCGAGGCCTCAGATACAAGCCCGGATTCGTCGGGCACACGATCGCACCGGCCAGCGTCAGCGTCCGCATGTTCTCGATGTCCACCAGGTTCACCGGCGTCTCGCGGTGGCACACGATCAGCGGCCGCCGCTCCTTCAGCGTCACCATCGCCGCACGCGTCAGCAGGTTCGAGCCGGCGCTGGTCGCGATCGCGCCGAGGCTGGTCGAACTGCACGGCAGCACCACCATGCCCGAGTGCAGAAAGCTGCCCGATGCGATGACCGCGCCGACGTCCTTGTGCGGATGGATGAAGAGCCGACTCTCCAGCTCGCCCGCGTCGCGCTCGGCGTCGTAGCCATCGGGCGCGTGCGCCGGCAGGCCGCTGAGCGCGGCACGCCGGGTTCCGGTGCTCGTGCTCGCCGCGGCTTTCGGCTCGGGGCGGTCGCTTTCCCTCACGAGATGCGGCAGCAGATCCGGCAGATCGATCCGCGTAATGTCGGCCTCGTCATACAGCAACCGCTTGCCGTAGTCCGACACCACCAGATGCACCTCGTGCCCGGCTAGCAGCAGTTGCTCCAGCGTGCGCAGCGCGTAGCTCGCGCCCGATGCGCCGGACACGCCCAGCACAAATCGCTGCTTGGTTTCGGCCTTGGGCGGCATCACGGCTGCGGGGCCGGCGTGGGTCACGGTACTCGGGTCGGTCGTGGCCTCTGACATAGCCCAAGTATCGGCGCGCAAGCCGGGAAAGATGCGGGTCTAGCATCGCCCGATGCCCGAGCTGCCGGAGGTCGAGTGTGTGCGTCGCGGTCTGGAGGCCGTGGCCGTCGGCCGAACCGTCACCCAAGCCGCCCTGCATCGCCGAGATATCGCCGTCGCTCCGGGCGACCCAGACGGCGGCTGGTCACGCCAGCGCCCCGATGCGGCACGCCCCGAGCCCGTCCGGATTACGCCGCCGGCCCTGCTCGCCGGCGACCGCATCGAATCCGTCCGTCGCCACGGCAAGCAGATGGCGGTGGTGGGGGCGTCGGGCCGGGTCGCGCTCGTGCACCTCGGCATGACCGGCCTTGTGATGCACGTGCCCGAGCGGGCCGAGCCGCCGGCCGATCACGTCCACGCCGAGTGGCTGCTCGACAACGGCTCGAGGCTGGTCTTCCGCGATCCGCGTCGCTTCGGCGGCGTGTGGCTGCTGCCGACGCTGACCGACCTGCACGAGCGTTGGGCGTGCCTGGGGCCCGATGCCCTGACGATCCGCGCCCTGCGGCTGCAACGGGCTCTGGCGGGCTCTCGTGCCCCGCTCAAGGCCGCCCTGCTCGATCAGCGCCGCCTCGCCGGCCTTGGCAACATCTACGCCGACGAGGCTGCCTTCCGGGCCCGGCTCCATCCCGCGACGCCGGCCGGGTCGCTCGATGCCGACCAGACCAAGCGGCTCGCGTCGGCCATCCGCCATGTGCTGAAGTCGGGCCTGGCCCGCGGCGGCTCAACGCTCCGCGACTACCGCGACCCCTTCGGCGACGCCGGCACGGCCCAGCTCGCCCACCGCGTGTACGGCCGGGGCGGTCAGCCCTGCAAACGATGCCGGGCTGAGCTTGTCAGCGATCAGCTCGCCCAGCGCACCACCACGTGGTGTCCCGCTTGTCAGCCGTCTCCCTCTGTTTACTGAGATAGAGATAACTGACTTCGTCATAGAACAGAGGCCTTGGCGCTTGGGGAGAACGCTGCGATATCTGTCGTAAGTCCCTGCACGAATTGGGTCTATGGCGTGCACAAGTCTGGGGAGAGACTGGCGCTCTTGCGCCGGTTGCGCTCGGCCGCTGCCAGTTCGATTGTGAGAGTTCTGTGGAGAGCTGTGGACGACGCAGCAGCCGCCAAGCGCCGCCGGCGCCAGCCGAGCGCCCGTCCCCCGGTTGTCCACACAGCTAGCGCCAGGGGGAGATCACGGGTCGAGCGGGTTATCTTTCGGCGTCGGGTCGCCGTGATCGATGATGCGCTGCTCGATATCCCGCCACAGCTTCCGGCGTTGCCCTTTGGTCCACTGTGGGCCGAACCACGTTCGCAGGTAGCGGGCGATGAGCGCACGCCGTGGCTGATGCCCGGTGCCGATCGCTTCGAGCATGAGCCCGAGGTGCAGTCGGGCCTCATCGCTGGGCGTGGATCGCGAGTAGATGCCGACGACATCGATGAGTGTGACGGTGGGCTGCTCGCCATCGCTGACGATGAGGTTTGATGGTTTGTGGTCGCGGTTCACGAGGCCGGCATCGAACATGGCTTTGGTCTGTCGGGCGACGGCCTCCGCAACGCGGTGCTGCGTGCGCACGGGCACAGCCGCGTCGGCAAGCACCTGCAACAGCGATCGGCCGGGCACACCTCGGGCGACGAGTGTTATCTGCCAGACCTTGCCCAAGCTTCGCGAACCGAGCAACGCCAGGCACTCGGCAGTCGGGAAGGCCTCGCGACGGTGCAGCCACTGGGCGTTCTCCCAGTGCCGATGGAGCCGACTCGAGCCCAGCCGAACGCGGAGCCGATCGGAGAGTGTTTCGGCCGGCTCGGTCTTGATGACAAGATCCTCCGGCCCGCGACCGACATCCAGCGTTGCGCGCACCACCTCGACGTTGAGCGATCGTTTCAAAAGTTTGCTCGGCGCGTCGCCGCTGCCAAGTCCGTCGAGGGCCCGCTGCCAGACGTTCGCATCGTCGAGGCCGGGCAGGGCCTTGAGGATGCGCACGCGTTGGAAGCCTTGGCCGGGCACGCGTTCAGTATGACGAGTCTGTCATACGAGCCACGACCATGAGGGAGTGGTAGCTACCGCTTCCTGACAGGCGCCGCTCGTCCGGACAGAATCCGTATTCTCAAACAACATGACGGGCACCTCCAACGACAGCCGGTCTCACTCGTCCGACTTGCCCGCCGGCGTGGCGAGCTTTGATCTCGTGATCGGCATGGAAGTGCACGTCGAGCTGACGACGCGGACCAAGATGTTCACGCGTGCGCCCAGTCCGGTCTGGGCCGACGCTGCGGGCGAGCCCGAGCCGACACCCAACACGCTGATCGATCCGGTCGTGCTGGCATTGCCTGGCGCGTTGCCGGTGATGAACAAGGCTGCGGTCGAGATCTCGATGCGGGTGGGGCTGGCGCTGGGCTGCGAGATCGCGGGCTTCAGCAAGTGGGACCGCAAGGGCTACTTCTATCCCGACCTGCCCAAGGGTTATCAGCTCAGCCAGTACGACCTGCCGCTGTGCTTTGATGGCGCTGTCGATGTGCCCACGCTCGACGACGCGGGCTTCATCGATCCCGATGGCCCGGTGCGGCGTGTGCGCATCGAGCGGGCTCATCTCGAGGAAGACGCCGGCAAGCTGTTGCATGAGCCGCCGAGCGCCGACACGCCGGGCTGGCAGGGCGGGCCGGTGCACGGCTCGATCGTGGATTGGAACCGCGCGGGCACGCCGCTGCTCGAGATCGTGACCGCGCCCGATCTTCGCTCGGCAGCCGAGGCGGTGTCGTACGGAAGGCTGCTGCGCGACCTGTGCCGATGGCTCGACGCGAGCCCCGGCGTGATGCAGCGCGGCCACATGCGCTTCGAGCCCAACATCAACGGCGTGCTCAAGCTCACCGATGGCCGCACCGTCAAGACGCCGATCGTCGAGATCAAGAATCTCAACTCGTTCCGCGCACTGCGCGACGCGATCGAGTTCGAGCGACGCGCGCAGCCCGGGCGATGGGCTGAGGACGGCGCTGAGTTTGGCCCGGGCACCAAGACCACACGCGGCTGGGACGATGCCCGCAGCGTCACTGTGCTGCAGCGGTCGAAGGAAGACGCGCACGACTATCGGTACTTCCCCGATCCCGATCTGCCGCCGGTGGTCGTGGATGACGCGTGGCTGGAAGCGGTGCGCGCATCGCTGCCCGAGCTGCCGGCCGAGCGTCGCGAGCGATACACCGAAGTGCTCGGCCTCAGCGTGCGCGATGCGGCGGCGCTGCTCGATGAGCGCGCGGTCAGCGATGTGTTCGACGAGGCTGTGCGCATCGCAGCGGATTCCGGCGTCGGGCGATCGGCCGCGGCGCGCGCAGCGTGCGGGCTCATTCTGCAGGCTGCGGCACGCCTCGCCAACGAGCGCAGCGTTGCGCTCGCGAGTGTCGGCCTTCGCGCCGATCGGCTCGCGGAGATCGTGCAACTGCGCGACGCCGGGGATGTGAGCGCCAACGCTGCTGAGGAACTGCTGGCAGCCAGCCTCGATGAGCCGGCGACCGATGCGCGCGCACTGGCCGAGGCTCGTGGCCTGCTCGCGGTTCGCGATACCGCGGCCCTCGATGCCTGGTGCGATGAAGCGATCGAGGCGCACGCCGAACCTGCACAGCAGGTTCGCGACGGCAACGACAAAGCGCTCGGCCGACTCATCGGCGATGTACGCAAGCGCAGCGGCGGTCAGGCCGACGCAGCCATGGTGCGCGAACACCTGCTCAAGAAGCTGCGTGATTGAGAGCGGTCAGTCGCCGATGCGGGGCTCGGCGCTCAGCGTGCCGAGTGTGCCGTCAGCGAACGATGCAAACCGCACCGAGCCATCGAGCAGCGCCACGTGCCCGGCGAGCGGGCGGCTGTGCCAACTGGCGTCGAGCTTGGTGCCCTCGCTCTGGTCGGTCGCGTACAGCCAGATGGGATCGCCGAGCAGGACCAAGCGGCTCGCGGTCTGGGTGACCTCGGCGAGTTTCAGCGGTCGGCTCTCGATATCGAGCCCCGCCATGTGCGCATCGACGAGGAGCGGGTTGGCGCGGTAGCTGGTGCCGAACGATTCGAAGCAGCTCCGGCCGCCGAGGATCGAGGCCGACTGCGGCGACTCGTCGCGTACCCAGACGCCCGCGTCGGCGGGGCAGGCAAACACGCGGATGCTGGCCGAGGCCGACTCGCGTGACGTGCCATCGACGATGTACTCGTTGATGGGCCGGTTGGGATCTGCGGTTGCGACGAGGTCGCCCGAATCATCGCGGACGACCGAGCCGATGCGAGCGCCGCCGAAGCCCCACTCGGGCAGGCCGGCGTGCCGCGGAAAGCTCTCGCGATCCTGGGCGTAGCTGATCCAGCCGACACCGATCTGGCGGAGGTTGGCTGAGCACACCGAGCCCTGTGCGGCCGAGCGTGCAGCCTGCAGCAAGGGGATCAGCAACGACATCAGCACCGCCACGACGAGCAGGGTGATTGCGATTTCCAAGATGGTGTAGCCACGGCGCTGACGCTGCATTGCGTGGGGACTGTAGGGGATTTTGGACCGTGGGTCGAGAGGCTTAGCCAGACAGGCCCGCGATCGAGAAAGCAGAGGCTGGCAGCACTTAGCGCGATTTTCTCGGTCGTGCCGATTCTGATGGGCGTCGATCACGTTCTCCACGTCGACAGCGACGCCGCGGCGATGGGTGCCAGGATCAGCACGGGCAGAAACACGCCGAGTTGCGGGGGAATCCCGGGTGGTGAGGCTGAGGACGCCATCACGCCGGCCAGCAGGCCGCCCATGGCCAGCGGCGCGGCCCGCAACGACTGATTCAGCACGTTGCCCGGCGTCCGCGTCAGGAAGAACGGCAGCGCGATCGTCAGCGTCAGCACGTTGGTCGCGATGACCGACACCCGGCCCCAGCGGATCTGCTCGTATCGGCGGCGGGCGGCCTCGGCCT
>JBCCQU010000059.1:0-9177 GCA_039208875.1 Planctomycetota bacterium | reverse complement strand
GCCGGCACCGACGATGACGATCCGCGGACGTTGGGCTTGAGCAATCACCTAAATGCGTTCGGCACCGGCCCCGGGCCGGATGCGGCGGTGTTTGACGCGGGTGTAATCTGGCCGGATGGGCAGCGTGCCTGACCAATCTGAGTCGCGGCCGGTGCGTTGTCCCGGTTGCCGATACGTCCTGACCGGCCTCGGCGAGCAAGGCATCTGCCCGGAGTGCGGCCGGGCATACGTGCGGCAACATTTCGAACGCTCATGGTTAGAGAGACTCAACCGGCGGGTGCGTCTCACGTTGGCGCGGAGATGGCGGCAGCCGCCGGCTGTGTCGCTGGTGTTCCTCATCGCGACGGTGATCTGGTTTGCGCCCGATATCTTCGGCCCGCTGCCGGTGTCCAGATTTCGAGCGTGGGTGTGGGTCATTGTCGGTGGGCCGATCTTATTCACGATTGGCGTCGCCAAGTGCGTCGCGATGCTGCGGCGACCGGGCGGTTGGCGGACAACTCGACGCCGAAAGACGCACGTCGTTCGTTGGGTGGCGACACTCGCGCTGTCAGCACTTGTGCTTCTCGGGCTCGGGACCAACTGGGTGTGGCGCATCAGTTGGGCATTCGAGGAGCCTGCTGCGACGCAGACGGCGGAGCATCTCCGCAAGACTTGGCGGAAGGGTGACGCGTTATGCAGCCAACTGCATTCGGACGGGTGGCGCATCGTGAGCGGCAAGCCCGCGATTCGCTTGGGTGCAACGTGGACCGCTGGTTTCCGGAGACCCGACGGGTATCTCGTGTATAGCCCGTCCGGTCAGCCGCTGTGGCCCCGGTCGCAGTTTCGGTACGGGACGGGGACAGTCGAGGATGTACGGCGAGCGGGTCGCGACTGGTGGGCTGTGCGATGACGAGGGGAACTGTCACCGCATGGGACATGGCGTGACCGGTCGCTCGCGCTCCCGGCTCGTAAAGGACAGACTTCGACGCAAATGACGTGCATTACACCATTGCGGCTTCGGTGGCTGGTGCGTTGGTCTTCACGCCCGCCTCGTCGCACAGCATGCGGCTGGTGATCTGGGCCGACAGGAAGATCGTCGGCAGGCCCGAGCCGGGGTGTGTGCCGCCGCCGACGAGCCAGAGGTTGTCGAAGCCCTTGAGCCTGTTCTGTGGCCGCCAGTGCAGCATCTGCTTGAGATTGTGCGCGAGGTTGAACGTCGCGCCGTGGTTGATGTTGTGGGCTGCCCAGTCCTGCGGCGTGTAGACGCGCTCGGCGATCACGCGGCTGCGCAGATCGCTCAGGCCGAGGATGCGCGACATCTGGGCATAGGTGCGATCGCGGAGCTGATCGAGCGAAGCCTGCCAGTCGAGCTCGGTTGTGCCTTCCGGTGCGCGCATGTTGGGCGTCGGCACCAGCACATACACCGAGCTCTTGCCGGGCGGGGCCATCGTTGGGTCGGTCGTCGAGGCGTTGCACACGTAGAACGAGCAGTCCTCGGTCAGCTTGTGGTTCAGCGTGATGTCTTTGAGGTTGTTGTCGTAGTCGGCTGACACATAAATGGTGTGGTGCGGCAGGTCGAGCTCGCCATCCACCGCCAGATACAGCATGAATGTCGAGCACGAGTATCGTTTGGTGTCGATGGTCTCGGTCGCGTATTCCTTGCCAGCCTGTGCGCGCACCGCGTCGGGCACCAGCGTCTTGAGCGCCCATGTCGCGTCGGCGTTCACGACAACGTGATCGAACTCGTGCTGCTCGCCGTCGACCACGACGCCGGTAGCTTTGGACGAGCTGCCGCGGAACGTGATCTGCTCGACGGGCGTGCTGGTGCGGATGTCCGCGCCGCATTCGCCAGCCACTCTCGCCAGCGCCTGCATGATGGCGTGGCAGCCGCCCTTGGGGTGCCACACGCCGTACTCGTACTCGATGAACGGCAGGATGGTGAACAGGCTCGGGCAATCGCGTGGCGACATGCCGAGGTACTTGCTCTGGAAGCCGACCGCCCGCTGAATCTGCGGATGCTTGAAGTACTTGTTCAGCAGGTCCTGCACGGTCATGTGCGGCCGAAGGATCGGCGCGACCTTCAGCGTGTCGGTCAGCGTCTGCTTACCAAAGAGATCGAGCGGCGACCGCATCGGGTTGCGGAGGATCGACTCGGAGTGGCGGAGCTTGTAGCGGTTGGCCTCGATGAATTCGGGGAAGGCCTTGCCGTCCGCCGGCGCGATCTCGCCCACGCGGCGTGCCATTTCCGCGATGTCCTGCGTGGCGTCGAGCGTAATGGGGCTGTCGGGCTGCTCGCTCCGGCCCAGCACCAGGCGATACATCGGATCGAGCCGAGTCATCTCGACTTCGTCAGCCATTCGCTTGCCGGCCACGCGAAAGACCTCGTCCAGCACGTACGGCATCAGAAAGAAGGTCGGCCCGCGATCGATCGCGAAGCTGCCCTGCTCTGTATCGAGCGTTTCGCGTCCGGTTCGGCCGCCGATCTCGGACCGGGACTCAAAGACGGTGACGCGGCAGCCGCGGGCAGCCAGGATGACCGCAGCGGACAGCCCGCCGGGGCCTGCACCAACGATCGCGACGGACGGAGCGGTGTGAGGCTGTGAGATCATGGTGTGGTCGGTTCGCTCGGGGTGGTTGGTTCGATGCGGGTGCGGATCACTCCCGCCAGAATAGGACACACGAGGATCCTCCCCCTCACCGAGGGGGAGGTGGCCGAGGCGTGAGCCGAGGTCGGAGGGGGAGCGCTTTGCAGCACGACCCCCTTAGTCGCCTCCGGCGACAGCTCCCCCTTGCGAAGGGGGAGCATCTGGCTCAATGTGGTCGCGGCTCGTGAGAGGACACATGCGATTCGAGCACCGCCCGCAGCACGCTGCGATAGCGGTCGGCCATGGCCTCGAGTGCCGCCGGGATGATCCGGATGCGGGCCACGCTGGTGATGAAATTGGTATCGCCGCCCCAACGCGGCACCAGATGCACGTGCAGGTGCTGCGGCACGCCGGCACCGGCTGCCCGACCCTGATTGATGCCGATGTTCAGGCCCTGCGGCTCGAGGGCGTGCTGGGCCAGATCGGTCGCGAGATCGACCAGTTGCCAGAGCGCACGCCGCTGGGCAGGTTTGTAGTCAAGCAGGGTCGGCCGGGCCTCGCCCAGCGCGACGAGCAGATGGCCGTTGGCGTAGGGATAGCCGTTGAGCAGGATCATGCCGTGATCGTCGCGGTGGATGACGTTGTTGGCGTGGTCGTGCTCGGGCGTGCGCCAGTAGTCGAGCAGGAACGAGCCCGAGGATTCGCCAGCACGCTCGGGCTTGTTTTCGCTGGCAGCATCTTCCTCGCCGAGCGCTTCCAGATATTGCAGCCGCCACGGGGCGTGCAGCGCCGGGCCATGGGTGGGGGCCTGATCGGCATTGGCATCTTGAGCGGGCATCGGGCGATGCTAGCGGGGCCGGGCAAGCGGGGCTTAGCTGGCAGGGCGGGGGGCGGACGGGTGCGATAGGCTTGCCCGTCTACTTCTAAGAGGGAACGAACGCATGTTTGAACGCGTGAAGGTTGCGGGAGCGCGGGCATCGGCCGGCGTACTGGTGCTGGGGCAGTTCAAGGGCGAGAAGCTCGACAAGACCTCAGCCGCGCACGACAGCACCGGCTGGGTGTCCGAGGCCGCAGCGGGCAACGATGCCACGGGCGATCTTGGCCGCATCGTCGAGGCGCAGCCGTACGACGACTACGAGCGGGTGCTGGTCGTGGGCCTCGGCCCCAAGGCCGGCTTCGGCGTCGATGCCGTTCGCTTCGCAGCCGGCGTCGTCGGCAGGCGTCTGGCACAGCTCGATCCCGGCACGGTCGAGGTCGATCTCGCCGGGCCGATCGCCGCAGCCGAGAAGTCCTCCGGCGTCGATACGCACGCTGCGGGCTCGGCCTTCGGCGAGGGGCTCGGCCTCATCGCGTGGACCTGCGATCACTTCCGCGGCTCGGCCACGGCTGTGCCCAATCGGCCCAAGCTGCAGGTCAAGATCGACGACAAAGACTTCTCCCACGGCTTCGAGCGGGGCCTGGGGCTGGCTGCCTCGACCAACGCCGCCCGCACGCTCAGCCAGACACCGCCCAACGTGTGCACGCCGCTGTGGGTCGCGAGCGAAGCCAAGAAGATGGCCCGCCAGACCGGCATGAGCTGCACCGTCATCAGCGGCAGCAAGCTGCTCGACGAGAAGCTCACCGGCATCTTCACCGTCGGCGACGCCAGCGAAAACAAGCCCTGCCTCATCCGGCTCGAGTACAAGCCCGAGCGGGCCAAGAAGGGCGCCAAGCCCGTCGTCCTGCTCGGTAAGACCATGACCTACGACTCCGGCGGCCTCAGCATCAAGGTCGGCGGCGGCATGCGCGGCATGAAGCGCGACATGGACGGCGGAGCGGCCGTCTTCGGCGCCATGCACGCGATCGCAACCGTCATTCAGCCGCGGGTGCCGGTCGTCGGGCTGCTGGTCGCCGCGGAGAACGCCATCAGCGACGAGGCCTACCGCCCCGATGATGTGCTGACCTTCCGCAACGGCGTCACGGTCGAGGTGACCAACACCGATGCCGAGGGCAGGCTGGTGCTGGCCGACGGCCTGTGCTGGGCCGGCGACAAGGAAGACCCCGCCTGCATCGTCGATCTCGCGACGCTCACCGGCGGCGTCGTGGTCGCGCTCGGCAGCACGTACGCCGGCATGTGGTGCGATGACGACAAGCTGCGCGACGCTATCGAATCGGCCTCGTGCCAGAGCGGCGAGCGTGTGTGGCGTCTGCCGCACCACGAGGAATACCGCGCGATGATGCGTAGCCCCATCGCCGACATCCACAACTCCGCACCCGTCCGCGAGGCGCACCCCATTCAGGGCGCCGCCTTCCTCAGCTACTTCTGCCCCGAGGGCGTGCCGTGGGCGCACATCGATATTGCGGGCACGCACGCGACGGATAAGGATCGCGGGCCGTTCATCGCCGGGCCGACCGGCTTCGGCGTGCGGCTGCTGGCCGAGATGCTGGACGATTGGTCCGGCTAAACGGGAAGGTCGGAGCGGTTGACGATTGCGACGGTCCAGAACAGCCCGCGGGCGATCTCCACGCTGCTGAACCCGGTCGCGATGGCCGGCAATCTGTGGTCGCATCGACGCCTCGTCGGCGATCTCGCGCTGCACGAGCTTCGGCAGCGATACCGGGCCACAGCGCTCGGCTGGGTCTGGATCATCGTCACGCCGCTGGTGCTGCTCGCGATCTACACCTTCGCCTTCGGCATTGTGTTCCAGGTCGAGCCGTCGTATCTCGTCGACGCCCCGCGCATCGGCGGCTACGCGCTCGAGCTCTACTGCGGCCTCATCGCCTTCCAATTCTTCGTCGAGGTCATCGATCGCGCGCCCGGCCTCGTCGTCGGCAATCGCAACTACGTCACCAAGGTTGTCTTCCCGCTCGAGATTCTCGTGCTGTCGTCCATCATCAACGCGCTGGTCACGCTGGCGGTGGGCTTCGGCGTGTGGATCATCGGTTACGCCATCGTCATCCGCGATGTGCCGCCGATCGGTCTGCTGTGGATGCCACTGGTGCTGCTGCCCCTCGCGCTGGGCACGATGGGCACCGCGTGGATCCTCGCCTCGCTCGGTGTGTTTGTGCGCGACATTCAGCAAACCACGACGCTCGTCACGCGCATGCTGTTCTTTGCGACGCCGATCTTCTACACACTCGCCAACGTGCCTGAGTCGCTGCAGTGGTTGCTCCGGCTCAACCCGCTCACGCTTATCGTGACCGAGGTGCGCGGCGTGCTCGCGGGCGGCCAGTCGCCAGACTTCGTGTGGTGGGGGCTATCGATGGTCATCGGCGTCGCGATCGCGCTCGGCGGCTACGCGTTTTTCATGAAGAGCAAGCGGGCGTTCGCGGATGTCATCTGAGCCCACAACGCAAGCCAACGCCGCACCGGGCCACGACGCAGAAGTCGCCATCCGCGTGACCGATCTCGGCAAGTGCTACCACGTCTACAAGCGGCCGATCGATCGCCTCAAGCAGGCTGCGTGGCGTTGGAAGCGACAGTTCTATCGCGAATACTGGGCGTTGCAGGGCGTGTCGTTCGAGCTCCGCCGCGGAGAATCCGTCGGAATCCTCGGTCGCAACGGCTCGGGTAAGTCCACGCTGCTGCAACTCATCTGCGGCACGCTCGCGCCCACCGTCGGCACGATCGAGGTTGCCGGCCGCATCTCCGCACTGCTCGAGCTCGGCGCGGGCTTCAACAAGGAGTTCACCGGCCGCGAGAATGTCTACCTCGCGGGCCGCGTGATGGGCCTGACGCGTTCGTTCATCGAAGACCGCTTCGATGCCATCGAGAGCTTCGCTGATATCGGCGACTTCATCGATCAGCCCGTCAAGACGCTCTCCAGCGGCATGTATGTCCGGCTCGCATACGCCGTGGTCGCGCAGGTCGAGCCCGACATCCTCGTCATCGATGAAGCGCTGGCGGTCGGCGACATCTTCTTCCGCCAGAAGTGCGCGCGCCACATGCGAGAGACGCTGGCCGGCGTCACCCGCCTCATCGTCAGCCACGACATGCAAGCCATGACCACGCTCTGCGATCGCGTCGTGGTGCTCAAGGAGGGCGAGCTGGTGTTCGATGGCGAGCCTGCCGAGGCCGTCGAGCTCTACACCAAGATGATGCACAAGCAGGCCTTCGCGATCGGCAAGGCAGCCCGCAGCAAGGCCGCACCGAATCCGCGACAGCCCGCGCCCGCCGGAAGGGCGATCGATGAATCGCTGCCGTGGATCGAGATCACCGAAGACGGACGCAGCGGCCGAGGCGAGATCGTCATCGATCGCCTCGCGGTCACCGACGCCAAGGGCGAGCGGCTCACCACCGCCAAGCCCGGCACGCGGCTGCGGATCCACGCCGTCATCGATTCCCACGTGGCCGGCCGCGAGGTGCTGTTTGGCTACACCATTCGCAATCGCGTTGGTCAGGCGGTGTTCGGGGAGACCACGCTGCGGGGCCCTGGTAAGCCCATCCGCATCGACGCCGAGGGCCGATACACGCTCAGCTTCGAGCTCGTGTGGCCCGAGGTCACCCCCGGAAACTACACGCTCACTGTGGGCATCGGCGAGGGCAGCCAAGCCCTCCAACATGTCATACAGTGCTGGGCACTCAATGCGGTCGCGATCGGAGCAATCAGCCCGACCGTCGACGTGCACGGCATGTTCAATTGTCCGATGGAAGCGGTGGAGTTCACGGCCGTTGACCAAGCAAACCTGGCGGGTTCATGATCCGGTCTTCGAGGCCGACGAGGTGTGCGAGTTGCACCCGGTGTACCCGTGGTGCGGCCACCGCTGGTTCGCGTACGACCTCGTCCGCTTCCTCCGGCCCAAGCGCGTCGCCGAGCTCGGCGTGCACTGGGGCACCTCGTTCTTTGCGTTCTGTCAGGCTGCCAAAGACGGCGAACTCCCAACGCAGATCCACGGCGTCGATACATGGCGCGGCGACGATCACACCGGGCCATACTCGGACGAGGTGATCTCAAGCGTCCGCGAGACCGTCCAGCGGTTCTTCGAAGCGCAAGATGTCACCATGCATCGCATGACCTTCGACGAGGGCCTCGAGCATTTCGACGATGGCTCGATCGACCTGCTGCACATCGATGGCTTCCACGAGTACGAAGCTGTCGAGCACGACTACCGCACCTGGCTCCCAAAGCTGGCCGACGACGGCATCGTGATGTTCCACGACGTGGCCGAGGACTGCGGCTACGGCTCGGTGCGCTTCTGGCACGATGTTTCCAGCAGCCTACCCGGCTTTCGCTTTCCACACTCGTGGGGCCTCGGCGTGCTCTTCCCCAAGGGCAACACCAACTACCTCGCGCTCCAGCGACGCGGCCTGTCCGACAAGCTCCGCATGTACGAGTACCGCGCCGAGCTCGATCTCACCAAGCGACGACTCAAAGACACCGGCGAGATGGCCCGCGAACGATTCAACGTCATCGATCGCCAGTCGCAACGCATCGGCGAGAACAAGAGCCAGCTCGAGAAAGTCCGCGCCGAACTCAAGGCCGCCCGCGAACAACAGCGAAAGTCAGCCGCGAGCAACGCCCGCACAATCGATGAACTCCGGCAGCAACTCGGGCACGCAGAGTCAGCGCAGCGGGCGCAGGCAAGCCGAGCCGCCGGCCGAGAAGCCCGACTCACGCATATGCTGCGGCAGCAGTCGCGAGACATCGAGCGGCGTGATGCGGAACTCCGCGCCGCCAAGGTCGCCGTGGCCGCCCAGCGTGCAAGACGCGACGCGCTCCGGCGAACGCTGCGACAGCGGGAAGCAACCATGAATCAGCAAAGCGAGGCCATCCATCGCCTGCGTCGTCGGCTGCAAGAGCTCGAACTGCACGTCGAGGTGCTCGCAACGCGTGCCGATCATGTCGAGTCGATCGTGGCCGACCATCGCCGCAGGCTCGGCGACGCGAACACCCGGGCCGATGAGCCCCGTCTGAAGCTGGAGCGGTGATGCACGACGAAGAGAGATCCAAAGCCGCCGTAACGCGCCGAGCGACCGGCAGCGGCGCGCGCATCGCCTGGCTGCTCCCCCCGCTCATCGAGGGCTCGGGCGGCATCCGCACCATGCTGCACAACGCCGAGGCCCTCACCGAGGCCGGCCATCGCTGCGATATCTACATCCAGCACGACATGAGCAAGGCCCCGCCAACCGCCGAGCTCGAGGCATCGCTCCGGCGCGAGCTCGCAGAGATGTTCGACTACCACGGCGAGCACGTCTACGCCGGCTTCCGCATGCGCAGCGAGTACGACCTCGCCATCGCAACCGCGTGGTGGACAGCATTCGATGTCGCCCGGCTCGCTGTGCCGAAGAAGGCATACTTCGTGCAAGATTACGAAGCCATGTTCAGCCCCATGGGTGATGGCTATCTCATGGCCGAGAACTCCTATAGCCTCGGCCTCACGCCGATCACCATCGGCAGATGGCTCTCGCACACGCTCGCCACGCGCTACGGCAATCAGGCCGCGTGGTTTGAGTTTTGCGCTGACCGCAACGCGTACCGGCCCAACCCAACGATCGAACGCGAGAAAGCCGTCTGTTTCATCTATCAGCCCGAGAAGCCGCGACGCTGCCCGAAGCTCGGTTTCGAGACGCTCAGAATCGTCAAGAATCGTCGCCCGAAAACCAAGATTCTGTTGTACGGCACCCGCGAGCCCG